>NZ_JBSYGH010000017.1:0-52699 GCF_054121495.1 Salegentibacter haimaensis | reverse complement strand
CGGGTTGAGGAGTAGGTTTGAGGTTTAAAATTTCTTAATTAAAACTACACACAACATTAGTAACCGTTGCACAAGCCCCTAATTTTCCAGAATCGGGATCTAAATAAGCCGCTTTAAGCGGTTTTATTTTTTAATGTCGATTAGGAAAAGGTGAATATTGGGTTGCTTAAAAGTGGGGGTTTTAGCTCCTGTAACAGCTTTTGCGGAGAAAGACACTGAGCAAGATGCTCCGCTCCGGATTTCACCTTCTTTGTTTGAAATTTCAGGTACTTTTTGAGGTTATAAGCAATGGCTGCCAGGTGCATGCACTTGTTAGCTTGCCTTATCCCAATGGTATTTACCTTCCGCAGACCCATAAATTCCTTTAGCGTACCAAAAACAGGTTCTACAGTGCTTTGGCGCTTGCCTTTCATATAGCGGCCACGCCTGCTCTTTACCCGTTCAATATTCCTGTCGTACTCTTCCCGATAAGCGGTAATGTTAATCCGTTTCTCATGGCTCTTGCCAATGCAGGTCTGCTTTATGGGGCAATCTTTACAATCGGCCCGCGTGGTAAAATAATTGTCCTTTAAATTACCATTCTCCATTTTCTGCTTCCGGAAGGTAACTTTCTTTCCCTGTGGGCACAGCCAGAAATTACCTTCTTTGATATATTCAAATCCATCAGGCCCACCTTTGTAGGTTCCATGTGGGGGAATGTAAGTGGTGAGGCCTTTCTTTTCGAGGTAGGCATAATTCTCCCCACTACTATAACCTGCATCTGCCAAAATATTCTCCCAGATAAGACCTTCCCGGCGAAGGCGCCTGTTCAGCCTTGTAGTGGTATCCTGAAGATACTTAGTGTCTTTTTTATCTGCATGATATGCTTTTACATCTGTAATTACATGAGCTTCGGTATCAACGGCCAGGTTGCACAAATAATTTAATTTCCTTGCCTTACCGGGTTTCACACTAATCCTCGCATCCGGATCCGTTGGGCTGTAATGGGTTTTGTTGCTGGTATATCTGCTGCCTTTGTTCTTAGCACCCGGACGCATATCCTGTTCCTCGCTCCACTTCTTGTTTCTGTTTTTTATTTCCTGAAGTTCCTTTTTACTGGCCGTGATCTTCTGCTGTTTTTCAGGGGCTTTATTCTCTTTAGCCTTACGATCTCTGCTACTTTGCACCCGCAATTTTGAAAGATGCTCTTCCAGGTCTTCTTCCGGAACTTTAATCTCAAGACTGTCCATAGAAGCATTAGCTTTTACAGGTGCAGAATCAATTGCCTGGGTGTGGCCGCTTACCAGTCCGGCATCTATGCACAGCTTTAAGACTTTAGTGAATACATCTTCAAAAACATCTTCGGGAAACAGTTGTCGGGTGCGGCTTATCGTACTGTGCCAGGGCAGTTCTTCGTCCACATCATAACCTAAAAAGTAGAGAATGTCCAACCGCATTGAACAGTGGTCCATCAGCCCGCGATCGGTCGTGATATTTTCCAGATAACCCACCAGGCAGATCTTGAAGAAGACCACGGGATCAATACTTTTTTGCCCGCTCTCGCCATAAAATTTCCGGGTAAGTGGATATAGGAAATCCAGGTTAAGGGCTTCTTTTAAACGACGATAAAAATTTTCTTTTGGAATTCGGTCACTCAACTTGAACGAGGTGAAGAGTTTTTCCTGATAGTCTTTTTTGCCTTGCATTCCATGAAATTACCTAATTTCAGTAATTTGTGCAACAGGCACATTATATAAAAACCATGCTTAAACCTGTGTCAAATCAAAACTCCTTGCTCGTTTGCTCAGCGGATTGTCCTGCGGACAATCACGCGCGCCAGCTCGCAATGTTTTAATACGGGACGGTGCCTCTTCCTGATAAGAAAATCGTTTAAAAAAGAATTATAATGAGGTGATGGTCAGTAGCTTAACTTAGCCAACATTAGTTGGCTAAGTTAAGCTACTGACCATTAACAAACCAAATTTAATTGAAAATGTCCAGTTTTTTACTAAATAAACTGGACAATATATTATATTTGAAAAAACAAAAAACACTTGAAAGTCACTGATTACATAACGAATACCATAAACAGATTCCCTAAAGGATATGTTTTCACCTATGAGGACTTTAACGTAGAGGTGAAAAAAAAAGAAGCCGTAATAAAAGCGTTAAATCGAATGGCTAAATCAGGAAATATTTCCAAATTATCAAAAGGAAAGTTTTATAAACCAGAAAAAACACCGTTTGGTGAACTACAACCTGATCAAGAACAAATAGTGAAAGATTTGCTAGAGGATGATGGTAAATTAATAGGCTATCTAACTGGATATAGTATATATAATAAATTAGGTTTGACAAGTCAAGTAAGCAATACCATACAGATAGGCCGAAATCAAACTCGTCCCATGTTCAAAAGGGAGCGATACACTATATCCTTTATAAAACAGAAAAATAATATCACCAAAAAAAATATTCCATTGCTACAAATATTGGATAGCATTAGATATATAAAAAAAATACCTGACAGCACCATAAAAGAATCATCTTTACGACTATTAAAAATAATAGGAAACCTTTCTAATGATGACAAAAAAGATTTAGTTAGATTATCATTAAAATACCCTCCATCAACCAGAGCACTTTTGGGTTCGATATTAACTGAAACTAAGGACGAACAAATTACTAGGCCTTTGAAAGATTCTTTAAATCCAATTACAAAATATAAATTCCCGGGAACCTCTAAAGTATTATCCAGCGCTAATAATTGGAATGTTTTATGAAGCTTCACGAAAATAAAAAACTATTTAAACAAGCTATCCGGTTTACTTCTGACCAAATGCAAATTTCATCAATATATGTAGAGAAAGATTATTGGGTTACTTATGCCCTATTTACAATATATAATGATGAAATAGGAAAAGATACTGTATTTAAGGGAGGGACGGCTTTATCTAAATGTTACAACATTATTGAAAGGTTTTCAGAAGATATCGATTTAGTTGTCTTAAAAAATAAAGGAGAATCAAATAACCGGCTAACAAATAAAATCAAAAAAATAAGCTGCGTAGTTAAGAATGTTTTACCCGAAATTAATGTTGAAGGTCTAACTAAAAAAATGGGAATGAATCGTAAAACAGCCCATTCCTATACAAAAGAGTTCCAAGGAGACTATGGTCAAGTAAGGGACGCAATTGTCGTGGAAGCTACTTGGCTTGGATATTTTGAACCATATACTAGAAAAGAAATTTCATCATTTGTAGGTGAAATGATGGTGAAAAATAACCAAACGGAAATAGCTGAAGAAAATGGCTTATTACCATTTGAAGTTTTAGTATTAGAACCAACGAGAACGATTTGTGAAAAAATAATGAGTTTAGTCCGATTTTCCTATACAGACGAACCTATTGAAGATTTGAAAAAGAAAATCAGACATCTTTATGATATACATCAACTATTATTGAAAAAAGAGTTTTTAGACTTTTTTAATTCACCTTTATTTGAAGAAATGTTATTGAAGGTAGCAAATGATGATGTTGTTAGTTACAAAAACAATAATGATTGGTTGAAACTCCATCCTTCAAAAGCTATGATATTTGATAAGTCAGATCAATTATGGGAACAATTAAAAAGTGTTTATGAAAACGATTTTAAAAACTTAGTATATGGAGAGTTTCCTAAAGAAAATGAATTATTTAAGACATTAATAATATTAAAAGACCGTCTTGATTTGATCAAATGGGATTTCAAAACGAATAGTTGAAATCAGGACAAACGCACAACGACAGTCCATCGCCAATAAACAGCACCGTTAGGAAGTAAATTATCTTAACCAACAAACCAATACTAAGCTGACAAATCCGTGTCCTCTACTCCACTAAGCGAAGTAAAGGAGACCATTGCCCACAATTATGAAAGGAATCTGTGCTTTATATGAGGAAGAAACTGACTTAATGCAAAGTCACATTTATCCCAAATTCGTAATCAAACATTCCAAGGAAACTGGTTCTCGATTTTTAAGAAATTTTGAAACGCCGAATAAAAGAGACCAAGATGGCCCAAAACCTTATTTATTAGGGTATAAAGCAGAACAAAAATTTTCTAAGAGTGAAAAATGGTTTGCGGAAAACATTTTTAAACCTTATCTAAATGAGAAGTATACAATAAAATATGATGAAAATTTGTACTATTTCGCACTATCTTTTTTATGGAGAGTTATTCAATTAGAGCTTAAAACTAGTAGAACAGACTTTACTAAAAAGTGGTATTATGACAAAATGATGGAGGCGGAAAAGGAATGGAGAGAATTTTTAAAGAACAAAACAGTTCCCAAAAATCACCACAATGTAAATATGCTATTGACAAGCAGATTATTAAACAATAATAGTGGAATTAAAGGCGTAGATTTTTATTTTACAAGAGCATTAGATGCAACAATTGTTAGTAATGAAACAAAGACATCACTTTTAATTTACGGTAAATTCAATAGATTTATTTTTTGGAGTACAATTTTGAGTGAACCATATACCGATGAATTATATGAAGTGGAAATAAATCCGAATGGAGGAATAATGGAAGTTCCTCAACAAGTGGAATTTTATCCATTCAATTCTTTTGTAAGCAATAGACTCCGCGGAGTAGAAAAAATGCCAAAAGCGAACGAAGTTCAGCAGCAAAAGATTGAAGAAGAAATTTTAAAAAACATCAATGATTTCTGGGATTCAGATTTGGGAGAATCTTTGGATAATGATATAAGTTTAGACAAATAACTATGGGCACTAATATATAAATACAATGCTTGGACCTGTCTCAAATCGAAACTCTGCGCTCGCTAGCTCAGCGGATTGTCCTTTCACCTTTGCCCCAAGCATCGGTGAATGTAAGACGAACAATTAAACTCGTCGGCACGAACATTTTTTCTGGCCGTTACATTCAGTTTTAAAACAACAAAAATGACAAAAAACAACATTCTAAAACTATTAATATTAGGAATATTTCCATTTTTAATTTCTGGAATAATCCGACACGATGTGAATAAAGAAAAATATATCGAGCTTGCTAAACGCGCGGAATTTCAAAGTGTTGGTGAAATTTGGATTAACACCTATTTTTCAGGTTCTGCCGTGTTAATTTCCGATAAATATGTCTTAACGGCAGCGCATAATGTTATTGAGAGCGACACGCGAATAGATACAATAAATAATAATGGCCAAATATTTTACGCTAATGTTCCAATTAATCATCGAGTGGTAAAGTCTGATAGTTTATTTGTAAAATTAGATAATAAACGTCTTTCTGTAGATGAAGTGATAGTGCATCCTAAGTACCTTTCTGATATTGACAGGGGAGAATACGACTTAGTTCTTTTAAAATTAAAGAAGCCTGTAAAAAAGATTGAACCTGCCAACCTAAGTTTTTCAACAGATGAGATAAATTCTAATGTCACTGGTGTAGGATACGGAGCGTCAGGTGTGGCAGACAAAGAAGATATGGAAATGAAAATGGAGAAATTAGCAGGACAGAATGTTGTTGATTCGATTGGCGGATTATCGGAAAATGGATTAAAAATTTATTTATTTTCCGACTTTGATTCTCCTGATGATCCGAAGTCAAACAAACTTGGCAGCCCCACGCCTAGAGATCTTGAATATTTAAGTGCCGCAGGAGATAGTGGAGGTGGTTTATTTAGAGAAAACCAAAACAATACAATGGAACTAATAGCTATTAACAAAGGAACTCAATTTGACCACAGACAATTTCAAAAAACTCTACATTATGGCCAAATAATGCGTTGGACTCGATTAGCTCCATTTGAGGAATGGATATCAAAAACTGTATGTAATTGAGTGAATGGCTCCGCAAAAAACCTACGAAGTACGCCTCTCATTACACTCCTGCAAACTTTCGAAATACTGGTCTTTTTGAAATCGGAATAGTTGTGCGTAGTGGCTCACAATCCATCTTTTCAATCACCTTTTATCGCCAGCAGCCGGCAGCGTTAGTAAGAAAATAATTAACTTGACCAACAAACCAATACCAAGCCGACATCCCGATAGCTATGGGGACGCGTCCCTTACTCCGCTAACTGGCGACAACCGGGAACATTGGTAACAAACCGACTTCAACTCATAAAGAGATAAATCCAGGTCAAGAAGAAATTGACTATATTAGCTTTATGAAAATAAAGGAAAGTATAAAGGCTAAAATGATTGACTTTACCACATTATGCAAATTATATAATGTGAAGAATCTTTATGCTTTCGGATCTGCTACCACAGACAGATTTGACGAGACTTCAAGCGACATAGATTTACTGATCGAAATTGAAGAAAATGATCCTTTAGAAAGAGGTGAAAAACTTTTAGCCATCTGGGATAAATTAGAAGAGTTCTTTCAGAGAAAAGTTGATTTATTAACCGAGTCTTCCCTAAAAAATCCTATTCTTAGAAAGAATATTGAGGCTACAAAAATTTTAATCTATGACGGAAAAAGGCAAGAAGTATCTCTCTGACATACTAATGGCTATTGACTTGATAGAGGAATTTATAACAGACACACCAGATTTCGTCACATACCGGAACTCAAACTAGAAATAGAGCCATTGGCAGACTGACTAATCAAGGCCAGTTGCCATTGGAGTAGACGACTCCACCACTAATTGAGAGAGTAGGCCTCTCATACCACCGAACGTAAGGATCTAGTATACGGCGGTTCATAACCCGTCTTTTCAATCACCTTTTATCGCCAGCAGCCAGCAGCGTTAGTGTAGAAAATAATTAACTTAACCAACAAATCAGGTCTAAGCCGATATCCCGACAGTGTGACAAATTCATTTTCCCGGAAGCCAGTAGAAATTATAACAATGAACAAAATTTACGGAATACTAATTTTAGTAATCTTAATAATTGGTTGTAAAGAAGATAATCGAGAAAAGGAATCGGTTTCTAAGAAGACTAGTTTCAATCAGGAATTAGCAAATGAGCTTAGAAGAATTGCCGAAATTGATCAAATAGCCGCTTACATTCCTCAAGGTGAATACAAACAATTAAGCCAGGAAGAATGGGCTGCATTTAAAGACAGCGTCTTTATTGGATATTCCGGACTAAGCTGACCCCTCTAAATCCCATCTTTTAGCATCTGTCATTCCGGCGGATGCTGACCCCCTTAAAAATTAAAAAATGAATGTCCGGTAAAATTATTCCGGAGCATCCTGACCCCCTTGAGCAATTTTAAATCGTGATTTCGGTTCAAATTGTGCCAGGTATTTCGGTTTAATTTTTGGTTTTTTCAGTGTGTAACAATATGGCTTACAGTCATAATAAAAAATTTATCCAAATAATTTATTCTGAAAAAAGGGGGAATTTCCCCTATTATGGGTTTTCCAAATAATCTATCTTGGTGCATATAAAATTCGATCGTATATGACTACCTCTTCAATTTATGCCATTAAGCCTGGACCAAAACCAAAAAAACCAGATGGAACACCCGATAGAAGAAGGCGGGTGACTCCAGAAACCAAACCAAAACATCCAAAATTAAAGCCTCACAAACATAAGCCCGGAGATTAATATTCACAGAATATTCAATATGAACTTTTAAATATTTGAATTATGCCTAGATACTATGTTAACACCAATTCACAATCTAATGGAGATCACGAAGTACACGAAGACTCTTATTGCTCCAATGCTCCAACACCACAAAATCGGAAAGACCTCGGATATCATTCTGATTGTCATAGTGCGGTAAGGGAAGCTAAAAGAACTTACTCACAGAGTAACGGTTGCTTTTATTGTTGCAATCCCTGTCATACTTCGTAACCTATGTCTTTTTACAGCAAAGTAAAAAACCCAAAGTTTCCTGTTAGGAGCAACGATGGGTTTGTTCAAATGATTTCAGAAATTGAAATAACGCTTTAATTAAAACTTTCTGCAATACAGGAAAACCTGTACTTCTAATTAAAATGTGAGCTACTCATTAATCCCATTATCCCAGGGAGAGCAACCTTGCATATCGGTTAAAATCCTGTTGATAGTTTTTTCAGGAATTCCTATAAATTTTAAATCTAATTCCTATCTTGTTAAAAATTTAACAAGTAGAGTTCAATGAATGAATTCTACACCGGCGACTTTCCCTACATTGTCGCTTTTTAATCGCAATCTCATATTCTGCATGCAGACGGAACAAGAAATCAATTCTGGCAATCCATCTATACTAAAGCCTCGCAAAACGCTTAATAAGGCATTTTTAAAGGTTAAACCCATTCGCTCCCAAATTGAGGAGTTTAAAGCCAATCTTATTCAGTTACTTAATCGCACCAATGATACAGAGAGCGAAGAGTTTCATAAGAATCTGGTTATTGACTTTCTCAAAAAAACCTATTACGATCCCAATCATTTTATCAATACCAAAGGGCGTAATGACTTGGTGATTCACAACGGAAGCAAGGCCAAAAGCAATGTGGGCGTGATTATAGAAGCGAAAAAACCCACCAATCGGGCCGAGATGCTAAGCAAAGAAAAGATCAACACCAAGGCTTTTCAGGAATTGGTGCTGTATTATTTACGCGAACGCATTACTCACAAAAACCTGGAGGTGAAGTATGTGATCGCTACTAACATTTATGAGTGGTTTATTTTTGATGCCAATACCTTCGAAAAAACCTTTGCGCAAAACAAAAAGCTGGTAGCCCGTTTCACCGATTTCGAAGCCGGACGCCTGGCAGGGAAAACTACTGAATTCTTCTACAAAGAGATCGCCGAGCCCTTTATTGCTGAAATTCAGCAAAATTTAGAGTTCACACATTTTGATATCAGGAATTATGAGAAACCTCTTCGGAATAACAATCCGAAAGATGATAATAAATTAATTGCTCTCTTTAAGCTACTTTCCCCCGAACATTTGCTGAAGCTGCCGTTTACCAACGACAGTAATAGTCTCGACAAGCGGTTTTACGGGGAGGTGCTTCATATTATAGGCCTAACCGAAACTAAGCAAGGCGGGAAAAAGCTCATTGAACGACAAAAGGAAGGTCATCGCAATACCGGTTCTTTTTTGGAAAACGCCATTATTCAACTCGACAGTATGGATAAGGTGGGCCGACTGGAAAATCCTTCGCAGTTTGGAGAGAATCATCAGGAAAGACTTTTTAATGTTGGTCTGGAACTCAGCATCACCTGGCTTAACCGTATACTTTTTCTGAAACTTCTGGAAGCCCAGCTCCTCACCTATCACAAAGGCGATAAATCTTATGAATTTCTGAACCTGGACAGGATCCATAACTACGATGATCTCAATTCGCTGTTTTTTCAGGTATTGGCAAGGCAGTATTCCGAAAGAAATGAAGATGTAAAGGCGCTTTTTGAAAAGGTGCCTTACCTCAACTCTTCGCTCTTTGAGCCTACCGATATTGAGCACAGCACACTTTTCATCAGCAACCTTCGCGATGATAAAACCTTGCCTATTTACAGTGCCACCGTGCTTAAAGACAAAAAAGGCAAAAAACGCAGCGGTGAACTAAACGCCCTGGAATATCTCTTTGAATTCCTTAACGCCTACGATTTTAGCAGTGAGGGTGGGGAAAGCATTCAGGAAGATAATAAGACCCTGATCAACGCCTCGGTGCTTGGGCTTATTTTTGAAAAGATAAACGGGTACAAAGACGGCTCTTTCTTTACTCCAGGTTTTATCACAATGTATATGTGCCGCGAGACCATACGCAAGGCCGTAGTACAGAAATTCAATGAGACCAAAGCCTGGAATTGTAAAGACCTGGATGAACTTTATGATAAAATAGAAGACCGGCAGGAGGCTAATGAATTGATCAATAGTTTAAAAATCTGTGATCCTGCGGTGGGTTCAGGGCACTTTTTGGTTTCGGCTCTTAATGAGATGATCGCCATAAAAAACGACCTGAATATCCTTCAGGATCGCAATGGCCGTAGGCTTAAGGAATATAATGTTGAAGTGGTAAACGACGAGTTAGTCGTTACTGATGATGAGGGCGAACTTTTTGAATACAATCCCCGCTCAAAAGAAAGCCAGCGGGTGCAGGAGGCGCTGTTTTATGAAAAACAACAGATCATTGAAAACTGTCTATTTGGAGTAGACATCAACCCCAACTCAGTAAAGATCTGCCGACTGCGACTCTGGATAGAACTTTTAAAAAATGCTTACTACAAAAACGAGACGGAACTCGAGACCCTGCCGAATATCGATATTAACATCAAATGCGGGAATTCCTTAATTAGCCGTTTTGACCTGGATGCCGACTTAAGCAAGGCGCTGAAAGAAAGCAAATGGAACATTGAAAGTTACCGCAATGCGGTAGACACCTATCGGAATGCCCATAGCAAGGAGCAAAAGCGGGAGATGGAGAAGATTATCCACGACATCAAAAACGACTTTAGAAGCGAGATCTCTGCCAATGATCCGAAAGTAAAACGCCTGCAAAAAGTAAAAGGCGAATTGTTTTTGCTCACCAAACAAACCCAGATGTTTGAAATGTCTAAACGCGAAAAGGCGGCCTGGAACAAGAAGTTGGAGAAATTTTCTAAGGAAAGCAAGAAGCTGGAAACCGAAATACAGGAGATCAAAGACAACAAGATCTACGAGAATGCTTTTGAATGGCGCTTTGAGTTTCCCGAGGTGCTGGACGAAAAAGGTGATTATTTGGGCTTTGACGTGGTGATTGGGAATCCGCCGTATGTTAACGCAATGGAGTTAAAGAAAGTGTTAGATGATACGGCATATAAACACCTTAGAAGTTTATACATAACGGCCAAAGGATCTGTAGATTTATACATATATTTCTTTGAATTAGGCTTTAACATACTTCGGAAAAACTATTTCTTAAATTTTATAACTCCTAATAGATTTTTGTCATCAAGTTATGGTACTGCTTTAAGAGACTTACTATTAAATGAAACTAGCCTCTTACTAGTAGGTGATTATTCAAATGTTTCTGTTTTTGAAGAGGCCTCTACATATCCAATTACTACTTTAATTCAGAAGATTAAGAACAAACATTCTTTAAAATCATATACCTTTTCTAGCGAACATAAAGAATTGGTATTTAGAAATTATAGAACAGAAGACTTGTTCTCTTTAAGTGATCATATTCTTGGTTTCATTCTAAGTGAAAAATATGATATCGTTAAAAAAATTATAAGTTCATCCGTAAAGCTAGATGAATGCGGTATTATTAACGCTACTTCTACTGCACGTGAAGCAGATGAGTTTCACGATCTTATAAATGAAGAAAAGGGATTCAAATTAGTAAACACAGGTACAATCGATAAATATAGTACCACGTGGGGTGAATCCACTATGACTGATCAAAAAGTAAAATACCTTAAACCACACCTTCCAAAATCACCAGAAAAACTAGGAAAAAACCGATTCAATCTTTATTCTAATCCCAAAATAATTTTTGCCAAGATTGCAATTACACCAGAAGCCTTTTATGATAAGGATGGAATGTATGCATCAATTAATACAAATTGTATTCATTCATTTTCAGAAGGTTTTGAACCAAAATATATTACTGGTTGGGTGAACTCTAAATTATTTCAATACATGTTTGAATGTTTTTTCGATGGTTTAAAAATGGCTGGTGGATACCTTTTATATTCTGCGCCAAACCTTTTAAATACATATATCAAAAAGGCTTCCCAATCAGAACAAATGAAAATATCAGAAGTTGTACAGGAAATCATGTTCAATTAAAACGACAATCCCGCCGCCGACACCGCTGCTTTGGAAGCTGAAATTGATCGGCTTGTTTATGAGTTATATGGGTTGACTGAGGAGGAGATCGCTATAGTGGAAAACATAAGAAACTAGGGATATGGAGGATGGAAATAGCATCTATTTCGGTCGGGATATAAATAAATAAAGAAAGGGTTATAAAATGGTAAGCCGCAACTATCAGAAAATTTTAAAATGAAACAAAAATTCCTTAACCTACTTTTAAAAATTTCCAATAAAGCTTTACAACTACATAATCAGTTATCTGATAAAGTGCCTTTAAATTTTGACTACTCCTCTTTATCACCCATCGATGACGGAGATGAAAAAGGACATTACTCTAATGCCTTAAATTGGGCTCTAATAAATAGAAAGAAAAAGGATATAAAAAATATTGCTTTGACCGGACCTTATGGTTCAGGTAAAAGTACAATACTTAAAACGTTTCAAAAAAACTACTCTGGAAATGACTTAAAGTTTTTAAATATATCTCTAGCCACCTTTAAGGAAGAAAAAATTAAGAGAGATCAAAACGGTAATATCATTCCAAAAGAAAAAGAAGATAGATTAAGACTCATTGAAACAAGCATCTTACAGCAGATTTTCTATCATGAAGAAGATGAAGATATTCCTGATTCCAGATTTAAAAAAATAAAAAGTTATTCAAAAAGGGGTTTGCTTTTAATCTCTTTTGGCACTTTAATATTTATTTTATCAATCCTGAATTTCACATATCCAAATTTGCTCCTCGGCAATTTAGAAGATATAACGTTGCCTGAAATTATAGTAAAAATCTTACACTACACCAGTATAGCCATAATCTTAAGTGGAATACTGTTTATAATTTTTAAGTCTGTTAGAATTATTAGCTCAATAACAATTAACAAACTAAAATTTCAGAATGCTGAAATCGAAATTGTAGAAAGTCCAAATAAATCAATACTTAACCATCATTTAGATGAAATATTATATTTCTTCAGTGTTACACCCTATAACATTGTCATAATTGAGGATTTAGATCGCTTCCAGGAAACAGAAATATTCACGAAACTTAGAGAAATCAATCTACTGCTCAATAACTCAAAAAAAACTCAAGAAAAAGGTATTGTTTTTATTTATGCCGTTAGGGATGATATGTTCTCGGATAATGAAAGAATTAAATTCTTTGATTTTATCATTCCAGTTATACCGGTAATAAATTCATCAAATTCGAGCGAGATTTTACTAAGAAAAAAGAAAAAGTACGATTATAATCTCTCAGAAGGCTTCATAGAAAATCTCTCATTTTTTATAGACGATATGCGCTTATTACATAATGTAACGAACGAATTTTATTTGTATAAACAAAAACATGGCGAAACTCCTTTGAATCAAGAAAAGCTTTTTGCAATAATTGCTTATAAGAATATTTATCCAAATGATTTTGTGAAATTAAGTAAAAATAAAGGATCATTATATAAAATTTTGAACTCTAAAAATTCTTTTATCAATGAAGAATTGAGAAAAATATACTTGAATATTGATCAGATAAAAGAAGAGCTTAATACTTTGGAACGACTTTCAATTAAAAATATCAAAGAGCTTAGACTTATTTATATAGCAAGAATATTAGAAGAAATGCAAGGTGTTCAAGGTTTTCAATCTTACGTGATTAATGATAAAGAAGTTTCGATAAATGATTTATTAAAAGATGAAAATTTTGAATATATAAAAAATAACGAGATAAAATATAAACGCCAGGATAAAGATGTTTATGGTAGAATAACCTATCCAATAAAAACCTTGCCAATTCAATTTAGCGATGTAGAAAATAAAGTTGACTCAACTAAAGTATACCATGAAAGAGAAAAGGAAATAAGCGGATTTATTTCTGATAAGATGATTTCATTAAGAAAGAAAATTCAAGAATTAGAAAAAGAAAAGATTAGGAAACGAAATCTAAAGATTGCGGACTTGATAAGCCTAAATTTTGACTTAAATTTTCAAATAGATCCTAAGATAGATACAGATTTCGTAACGATACTTGTAAGAAATGGATATATAGCAGAAGATTACCTAGATTACATATCTCTTTTCCACGGAGAGAGTATAACTAGATCTGATCACCAATTTCTCATAAGTATAAGAAACAAGCAAATTTTAGAGTTCGATTATAAATTAACTAGAATTGAAAAAATTGTATCGAAACTTAATGTAGTAGATTTTAACAGTGATTACATATTAAATTTCGATTTAATTAATTTTATTTTAGAAAATACAACTAGATATTCAAATCAAATCGATTTTATTTTCACAAAGCTAAAAGATGAATCCCAAAGATCTCTAGAATTCATAGACGGCTTTTTTGAAAGAAATGAACATATAAGTTTATTCACCAAATATTTATCTAAATATTGGATTGGTCTATGGAATTATTACGTAAATGACATAAAATACGCTGACGATCAAATAAGGTTGATTCTTAAATATTTAATTCTCTATTCTGAATTAGATGATTTAAAAATTCAAGCTAAAAACTCAACTTTAAAAAAGAATATATTATCGGATCAAAATTTTTTACTTCTTGCAGAAGATACCCAAAAAACAATAAATGTTATACAGGCTTTAGGATTAAAATTTCAAAATATAAATTTTAAAGATTCTCCAGACGAATTACTCAATTATGTTTATGAAAATGATTGGTATGAATTAAATATTAGAAATATTATTTCCCTATTGAAAAGGTATGGCCACTTTGATCAAATTACTTTTGACAACTCTAATTACAAATCAATTAAAGAATCGAAAGCGGATAAACTAATAAGTAAAATTGAAAATGACATTAATTTCTATTTGGAAAATATCTATTTCCAAATCGGCAGTAATATTAATGAAGATCAAAAATTTTTAATCGATTTGTTAAATAATAATGAGGTAATCTTATCTAATAAGCAAAAATTAATAAAACAAATTACTACTAAAATTGAGGATTTAGATTCGATTATTGACAAGGAGGTAAAAGAAGAATTATTAATTAATGATAAATTAAATCCAACCTGGTACAATCTGCTGATAGCATATAAATTTTCTGAGGATAAAATATCAAATTCTATGTTGGAGTTCATTAATCATTCGAAAAATGCCCAATTATTATCTGAAACAAAAATTCCAAATGAAGGAGACAAAAAAAAAGATTTCGGCCCATTTACTAGAGCATTATTAAAGGACAATAGAATTGAAAATGATTCATATGAATACTTGACAAAATCAGTTCCGTGGTGGTATAAAGATTTAGAAATGGATGATTTAGATAATGAAAAAGTTGCTCATTTGGTTAATAACTCTGTTCTTCAGCCTGAACCAGAGAACTTTAAATCCTTAAAAAAAGAACATAGGCCTTTAAATATAAGGTTACTAGAAAAATTTAAAAATAGGTATTTCAAAAAATTAGATGAATTAGATTTTGATGGAAATGATGTAGAGGATATATTAAAATCGAATGAATTTAATCATCTTGAAAAAAACACTTTGTTGAATAGTTGTAGTAATGAAGTTATTACATCAAATTTAGATAATTTAGAAATAATAAGTTCACTTCTGGTGCAACATGGTAATTTTGAAGTAAATAAGCCTCTTATTATAATAATTTTATTAAGCAAAACTGTTTCCATTTCAAACAGGATAAAAATTTACAACGCTCGTTTAGAAAAGCAGAGTAAGGAGTTTATTGATAAATTCTTGATAAGTTTAGGAAAGGAGTATGAAAACATTACATTAAGAGATAAGAGAGCTAAAATTCAAAAAAATAGCTACAATGAGCTTTTACTTCAAACTTTAGTAAAGCAAAAATACATTTCTAGCTTTTCCAATACAATTATGGGCTTAAGAGTAAATCATTGGAGGAAGAGATAACTGTTCCTAAGATTGGCAGATCACAAACAAAGGATATTTTTAAAAAAATTCAAGTTCAGAAACCAGAAAATAAAATTTCAGCTTTCCCCCAAACCCAAACTATGAACAAACCTCTCCTCTACCTCCTTCTCTTCCTACTCACCGCCTGTAATCAAACTTCAGAAAAAGAAAAGCTCGCAGAGAAGGAAAATGAAGCTCTTCAACAAATAATCGACAGCGCGGCAGTTCAATTGATTGACAAACCGCTGATCAATTCTACTTCCATAGGAGTGGTGTATGGGGATCAGAAATTTACAGGGCATTACGGGGAATTGGAAAAGAGCAAAGGCAATTCGCCATCCAACAAAACCATTTATGAGATAGGTTCTCTGAGTAAAGTATTAACGGGGACACTTTTGGCCAATGCGGTATTGGAGAAAAAGTTAAGTCTGGAGGAGGAAGTAACTAAATACCTGGAGGGAGATTATCCCGGCCTTTCATACAATGGTGAACCTGTAAGGATAAAACATTTGCTCACGCATTCAAGCGGCTTGCCAAATGTGCTTCCCCTTAGTCTTAATCCCCTGATGACGACCGAATTTCTGAAAGAGGAAAGTCCGGCTAAGATCGATAGCATCCTTAAGGCCTACAATAAGAAATCGTTTCTCAAGGATTTACAGGAGGTGAATATCGATACCCTTCCCGGCAGCACTTATTCCTATTCTACCGCCGGCACCGAACTTAGCGCCCATATCCTGGAACAAGTTTATGAGACCAACTTCGAAACTCTGCTAAAAAATGTTTTATCTGATAAGACAGGGATGCAGAAAACCCTAATTAGTTTGCACGAGAA
Source organism: Salegentibacter haimaensis (assembly GCF_054121495.1). Classification (NCBI taxonomy): domain Bacteria; kingdom Pseudomonadati; phylum Bacteroidota; class Flavobacteriia; order Flavobacteriales; family Flavobacteriaceae; genus Salegentibacter; species Salegentibacter haimaensis. The sequence goes on along the minus strand of NZ_JBSYGH010000017.1, from coordinate 36,252 downwards.
AGAGAAAGAAAACCTGGCCGTGGGTTATCACGCCGAGCATCCTGCAATAACTTCCCCGATGGGGGAATTACCCTGGGGTGCAGGCGGGGGCATAAAAACTACAGTTCCCGATATGATTAAGTTTTTGAAATTTCAGCTGGAGAATAATAAGCTGGCCAGGGATTCTCGCAGAATATTGAAAAACTATAGCGAAGAGGTAGGCGTGGCTTACTTTTGGCAAGTATTTTCAGATGATGAGAAATGGGGCACCCATTATTTACATCACGGCGGGGTACCCAGGGCACAGTCTTACCTTTTCGTTCTTCCCGAGCACCAGCTGGGAATATTCATAATTACTAACCAAAGCGGAAAAGATACGGCAGGAAAATTAAAAGCAGCCGTTGAAGAGATTATTGAGGGGGTCATTGAAAATAAAGAATCAAATCTTAAGTCTTATTAATATTAATGCTAAAGTAATTACTATAGCAATAAATGAGACTTTAACTATCTAACAAAACAATAATGAAGCAAATTTTCGCCGTATTGATATTAGCACTCCTATTCACGGGATTTAAATGTGAAAAAGAATTTCAGCAAGTACAAATCTCACCTCAACAACAAATAATCCATTTAAAGGCCTTCGCTAAAGCTTATGGATATGTAAAGTATTTTCATCCCAGCGATGAAGCCTCGGCTATAGACTGGAAGAGGTTTTCGGCCTTTGGCGCAAAGGAGATTGTGAATTGTAAGAATACCGATGAAGCAATCGCGAAATTAAATGAACTTTTTAAACCCATCGCACCCGGGATTGTCTTTTCCGGTGAGCAGCAACCCTACGATTTGTCCCTGATCACTCCCGGGAACACTAAAAAATATAAATCGACTTACTGGCAACATAATGGGGTTTCCAGGGATATGAATTATCAAAGCGGGATTTATAGAAGTGTTAGACCAAATCGATATACAGAAATCGACGAGGCCAGTGGGTTTGGTAATCTGGTGTTATCTCTGGATTCAGAAAAATACAAAGGAAAGGAGATTAAATATACCGCCTGGGTAAAACTGAAGGAAAGATCTGAGGGCACTGGCCACTTATGGTTGAGGGTAGATAAGTCTGATAACACACCCGGCTTTTTTGAAAATATGGATGCAAATCCCATTGAAAGTAACAACTGGGAACAGTATGAAATAGTTGGAGAAGTAGATGAGTTAGCATCAGGGATTGTTCTGGGAAGTTTTTTAAAAGGAAAAGGGACTTTGCTTATAGATGATGTGCACCTTTATTATAAGGAAAACGAAGAATGGATAGAAATCCCTATAAAAAATAATGATTTTGAAGCTGAAACTATTGGAAAAAAGAATAAGGATTCAGACTGGGCAGGAAATAGCCAGGGCTATTACTACACGATTTCATCTACCGATAGCAAAGAGGGTAAACAAGCTGCAATTATTGGGTATGAAGGTAAAGTTAAACGAATTAAAGGAAGGGCTTTTTTTGATTCCCATCCAGAATTTGGGGAGCTTATTGAAAAAGAAATTGGAGAGGGTATTTATTGTCAAATACCACTAAACCTTTATACCAGTACCGAACATACTTTTCCTGAAAGTTCATCCTTACAAATTTTACAAAAACAACTTGATGTATTGGACCTAAGCTCAAATAGTACTTCTTTATTTATTGGAAATGTAATCAACACCTATAATGTTTTTCAGCATTTTTACCCCTACTTTGATGAAGTAGAGGTAGACTGGGATAATGAATTAACTACCGCGCTGGAAAGAAGCCTGCAAGACCAAACCGAAGAAGAACACTTGGTAAGTCTTCAGAAATTTACCGCTCCTCTAAAGGATGGACATATTTCGGTGCGCGGTCCTAATGATGATAAATATATTCCCGGTATTAACTGGGAATGGATTGAGGGGCAGCTAGTCATTACCCAGGTTGAAGACCAAACTGCAGACATTAAACTTGGGGATATAGTTACCCGTATAAATAATCAATCGCCAAAGGATTATTTTGAAGAAATCAACTCCAGAATTTCGGCAGGCACTGAGGGTTGGTTAAAATATAGAGCGCAAAGACTAAGTCGTCTTGGGGAGCAGAATGAAGAGTTGATATTGGAGATCGACTCCAGAGAGATAGTGCTAACCAGGGATAGGCAATTTGATTATAATGATAGAGGTATTGCCGTTCAGGAAAATGATTATAAAGTATTGGATGGCAATATATACTACCTCAACCTGGACAAAATTGAAATGGATACGATAAATGCTTTAATGCCTAAGTTAGAGCAGGCAAAAGGTATTATTTGTGATTTAAGGGGTTACCCTAACGGAAATCATGGTTTTATCTCTCACCTTTTAAAAGAAAAGGACACTTCGAAAGCCTGGATGCGGGTTCCAAAAATAATATACCCTGACCAGGAAAAAATTATCGGATATGAAAATCACGGATGGGAATTAAAACCCAACAAACCCTACCTGGGAGACAAAAAGGTTGTTTTTATTACCGATGGAAGAGCTATTAGTTATGCCGAGAGCTTTATGAGTTTTATAGAAGGCTATGAATTGGCAACTATAGTGGGACAACCTACTGCAGGTACTAATGGTAATATAAACCCCTTCGGCCTTCTGGGAGATTACATCATTAACTGGACCGGAATGAAAGTAGTAAAGCACGATGGTTCCCAGCTTCACGCCATAGGAATTACTCCGGATATTTATGTGAGCAAGACTATTGAAGGAATTACTGCAGGAAAAGACGAATTTTTAGAAAAAGCGGTGGAAGTAATTTTAAAATAAATCTTACAGAATGGAGCGCGATGCAATCGCGCGGGAATTATTAGGCTTAGCGCGAAAGAACTTAAACAAACTTCCTAAAACAACCATAGCACTTGAAACTTCAGCAGAACCATAGCCCGAAAAAAATCATTAAAAATTTATTGTTCTCCCTGGGTAAGAAAGAGCTTTTAAAGCTACTTATTATGGTGTTTGGCCTTGGTTTTATATTTAGTTGCCAGCCAAATAAAGAAGAGGTCCCAAAAAGGTCCCGGGAAATTGTTTCCGAATTCAGCAAGGAAGAGCAGGACTCATTAATTGTTGTATATATGCGAAAGGCTAATCAGTTCCACCTCTATTCTCAGGAGCGGCAGGCTACCTTAGATGAGGGTCTATCTGTAGATTCCACTATCGCTTATTTCTGGCAACAAAAAGCTATGCCGCTTTTTAAGCAGAGGAAATATGAACTGGGTATGGAATACATTGATAAAGCGGTGAAATTTGACAGAAAGCGATATCAGAATTACAGAGCCTTTATTAAATGTATTTTTTCTAAAGAATATAGATCTGCGATTGTAGATTTTAAAGATTACCAAAAAGAATTCGGAAATGGCTATGTAATGGACCATTCCTATGAATTTTATATAGCATTAAGTTATTTACAGCTCAATGAATTTGAAACGGCTGAATTGATTTTTGCCAGGGATTATGAGAGAACCATTGAAGAAGACGGGGAAGCTTGGTTGCATCATCTCGACTTGTTTTACTATGGAATAAGTAAATATGAACTTAAGAAATATCAGGAAGCTTTTATACTTTTAGAAAAAGCTCTAAACCTGTACCCACAATTTTCAGATGCACAATATTATCAGGCCAGGACGCTTTTTAAATTGGGCAAGATTGAGGAAGCTTCCAAACTCTTTAAAAGCGCCAAAGAAAATGCTGATAACGGATTTACTATAAATGAAGATAATGTGATTTATGAGATTTATCCTTATCAGATTAGATGGCATTGAAAAGTTAAGAACTATTTGGTTCAATTAAATTCTGTTGCACCTCTCTGCAGGCCCCTATACTTTTATAAACGAAGAAATTCACGCTAGTCGGTTTATCCTATTGAATCAGATCAAAAATGATTTTCTGAATTGATTTTTAGGCTAATTGTCTATCATATTCATTCTGCACCACTCATCATTAATTTAATACTCAATATTCCAATCAAGATAAACCCGGTAAAATTCCCTTCAAAAGACTACGGCATAAACCGTGTCTTGCAGCCTACTTTTTATTCCGTTTCCTTTTGAGATGAATTTTACTCTTGCGTTTGAAGGCCGATTAAAATATTGTTTAATCTAAATTCAAATGCTATGTATTTATCTAATTTACAGCAGGATCAGATCTTTGTGACTTCAGAATTGAAACCACTTAGCAGCTTATGTGAACTTCCAACCCGAAAAGGTTTGGAGAATGCCATCATCAGCAATGGTAAGATCGTTAATGTAGTGTCCTCCAGATATGGACACATCCCAAATGAGGTGTTTTTCAATAAGGCACTCTCTATGATTAATGAAGCTAATCTTAAGTATCGTCTACAAACCATAAATAGAGATGACCGAAGTTTTATAATGGATATCATTATAGAAGATGAAAATCAATTTCATATAAAGGATTCCACAGACAAAATTCTCCCTATGCTACGATTTACAAATTCATATGATGGTAGTGAGAAAACATCCGGACATTTCGGGTTCTATAGAGAAGTTTGTTCCAACGGCCTTCATATAACTAATGCTAACATTCATTTCTCCATTAGACATACTACCAATGGAGCAAAGCTTTGTATGCCTAAACTACAGGATTTGTTTCTAAAATTTCTGGATAATGAATATTATTCCATCAAAACCAAATTTGAAAGTCTTAGGAATTTCAGAATTCTGGATAACAAAAAGTTTGTTCAGGAAATCACTGAAAAAACCGGCATATTTAAGTTTGAATGTAGCGACAAAAATCCTGAACCTTCTAAAAAAGCAAGGTTGGTACTGGAAATTCTGGAAAATGAATCGAATACGCTTTCAGAAAGTTCCAACCTGTGGCTGGGATACAATGCATTTAATAATGTATTACACCGACACCTAAAAAAGAGCTTTTCTCAACAAAAAAAGCTGGATCGAAAAATCTTTGATACCATAGCCGAAATGGCTCATTGATTTTAAAAGGTCTGCTCCGGTACCTTAAACCGGAGTATTGAGGTTACAAACAAAATTATTTCGACCCACCCTTGAAACATCAAAGCTTATTGGCTATATCGCAACATATAATGTGTGTGCCTGCGAGGTCACAACGGCTAATTGCCTGTCACATTTTTTGTAGGTGATTTTCAAAAACAATTTTCCTGGAAAAAACAGCAAAGGTTTCGGGGCATAAGCGCTTTGAGTAGCACCCCCCAACAACCCTTGATCTAAATGATCAATCCCAATGATTAAAAGGCTATCAACCCAAAGCCCTTATTTGTCCCACACCGGCCTGTGCGGCAGAGCTCCGTGCCTCCGCTTTCCCTCACACGCCTAAATTTTACTAATCACAGAAAATTGAGTTTTAATGTCAGGCCCTGTCATCTCGAGCGGAGTAGAGAGGGACAAAAAATGCGCCAGCCAGCGTGATACGTAGCTGTGGGCCGTCAGATATTAAAACAAAAAGATGCCAGGTAAAACCAGGGAGTGTTTAATACAGTCGATTTGGGTTTACCTTCCCCTCCCTAATAGCAGCATGGATTACAATTTCCGATTCTTCATCCTGCGTTTCAACTCCAAAAACTTCTTTTCAAAAGCTTCAGGTTCCAGGTACCAATCTTTTTCAGCTTCGAAAAAGCGCAATTCCGACTGGATAAATCCGTCACTTATCTCCACATCTTTCATATGCCGGCGTAGCTGGCGCTCAACTGTAATCTTCCAAAGCTTTCCCGGGCCCATATAGTAATTACATTTGCGCAGAAACTGATTCTCCATCACATCTCTTATCCAGGTCACCACAGCCAACTCTACCACCTTCGAGCCGGGCTTCACCCTTCTTCCGGAGAAAAAATAACCAAATTGAAAACCTGAAAGTTCATCAACTTTAGCTTCCTCATCTTGCAGATCTACCCGGGAGCTTTCGTTTAATTTGGTTTGTTCTTTCATAATTGGATTATATAACCGCTAGCAAATTATAGGTATCGTCCAAATTAGTTTTTCCCAAACAATTTCTCTTTTAAGACTGCCATATCCTCACTAACCTTCCTATCTAAAATTTTAGCATAATGCTGAGTAGCTCTCAAATTTTTATGTCCTAACATCTTACTTACACTTTCAATTGGGACACCATTGGATAGCGTAATAGTGGTAGCAAAGGTATGTCTGGCCAGGTGAAAGGTTAAGTTCTTATTTATTGAACACAAATCTGCGATTTCTTTTAAATATGCATTCATTTTTTGATTGGATAGTATTGGCAATAGATAATGGGCTTCATCATCTTTATATTTCTCCAGGATTAACTCAGCTGTGGGTAGCAGAGGAATATTGGTTCTACTTTTTGTTTTAGTACGATTAGATTTAATCCACTTACCTCCATCCTCTCCTACAACTAAATGCTCATCAGTTAATTTTTTTACATCAGCATAGGCCAGGCCGGTATAGCAGGCAAAAATGAAAATATCCCGTACCAGAATAAGTCGCTCGTTCTTTATTTTTTTACTTAAAATAGTTTGAATCTCCTCTTGATTTAAAAATTCCCTATCTACTATTTTTAAATTGCCTTTCCAATTCAGAAACGGATCGCGTTTGATCCATCGATTGTTATATGCAATGCGAACTATCTTTTTAAAATTCACTACATATTTGATGGCCGAATTATGGGCGCATTTCCTCTCTGTTTTCAAGTAATACTCAAACCCTGAAATAAACTTAAAATCAATATCTTTTACCGGAAAATCTTTGGATTTATATTCCTTTTGAATGTAAGCAGACAAATGCTTTTTGGCGGTCCTATATCTTTCGGCGGTACCTGCGGCAAAATCTCTTCCCACCAACCTATCTACTTTATCATTGTGCTCTTGAAATATCTCCAAAATCATCTTATGGTTTTCCGCTTTCCTTAATTTATCCTTTCCTAAATAAGCATCAATAATATCCTGAGCTGAAAATGGCTTTTCGCTAAAAATAAATTTTTGATGGATTTTAAGGATGTCAGATTTGGTTTTTGTAAGACTGTTATTGATAATTTGAGATTCTGAATCTTCTTTATTTAATTGACTTAAATGGACATCCCAGTCTTCTATGAGAATTTTCTTATGCAAACTACAAGCTGCCCGTTTCCCATTCGAGTTAACCCGGAGATAAATTGTTCCATAGCCAGGTTTTGTTTTAATAGGTCTAATGAAGAAAGTGTAACCAAAAGAATTATCCATAACGCCAATTTTTGAGTTTTTGAATTGTGTTAAAGATAGAAATTAAAACAACTTAAAATACTCTGAACAAACACGTTAAGTTATTTTTTGTAGGAATTTACTTTCATTTGGTTACACTAAATTCAGAAATTTTAGTGTAGCCAAATTTGCGTCATAAATCCTGGTTTTAGATGGTATTAAATGAAATTGTTAAAAATGAAAAAGCCCGAAAACACTAGGTTTTCGGGCTTTTTGGTTTGCTTTAGAAGCGTTCCAGCGGAGGAAGAGGGATTCGAACCCCCGGACCTGTTACAGTCAACAGTTTTCAAGACTGCCGCAATCGACCACTCTGCCATTCCTCCAATATGTCTCTAAAGCGCTGTTTGCTTTAGCGGGTGCAAATATAATAAGCTTTTTCAATTCCCCACAATTATTTTTGAGTGATTTTTCAAGTTTTTTGTACTGCTTTCAAACTCAGAGCATAAAGAACAGGATTAAAAATGTACCTTGAACTCAAAACTTATTTTTATGAAAAACCAACTTAGCTTTTTTATCTTGCTCTTCGGTATAAGCCTCATCAACGCACAATCTATGGAACAGGACTGGCCTAATCTTCAAAAATATCAGCAGGAAAACATAAAACTGCTTTCCGAAGCGAATTTTCCGGGGGTGGTGTTTATGGGAAATTCCATTACCGAAGGCTGGGCGCAACAAAGGCCTGAATTTTTTAAAGAAAATAATTTCGCGGGTCGGGGTATTTCCGGGCAAACAACACCGCAAATGCTGCTGCGCTTTACCCAGGATGTGTTAGACCTCATGCCCAAAGTGGTCGTAATCCTTGCCGGGACCAACGATATCGCCGGCAATACCGGCCCGACTTCAGAAAAAATGATTCTCGACAATATTAAAGCTATGGCCCAATTGGCTTCGGCTAATGATATTAAGGTGGTTTTGAGTTCCATTCTTCCGGCTTACGAATATCCCTGGGCCCCTGGGCGAAAACCGGTTGAGAAAATTGCCGCCATAAATTCCGCCTTAAAGAAGTATGCTGAAGAAAATAATCATATCTACCTGGATTATTTCCCCGCCCTGGCCGATGAAAAACGCGGGCTTAAAGATGAATATTCTCACGATGGAGTGCATCCCAATAAAAAAGCTTACACGGTAATGGAACCTCTGGCCCTGGCCGCGATTAAAAATGCGCTTCAGAAATAATTCAATTTTAAAAAAGAGGTTTCTAATTTTAGGGGAAACCCCTATCTTGCTGCTTTAAACTTTATTTATAATTATGAAAAAAATAGTATTGCTTGCCCTAACCGCCACATTGGTTAGTTGTGGGGTTCATCAAAAGAATCCAGAGAATGCCGATCCTATGAAGTATGCCAACACCATCACTTCTCAGGAACTTAAAGATCACCTATACACTTTTGCCGACGATGAATTTGAAGGTCGAAACACCGGCGAGCCGGGCCAGAAAAAGGCAGCCGAATACATACGCAACGAATTTATTCAGCTAAATATCCCTTCGCCACAGGGCGTTAACAATTACTACCAGATTATCCCTACCGAGTATTTCAACAATAAGCTAAAAGCTTCAGAAAATGTACTGGGTTATATCGAAGGAAGCGAGTTTCCAGACGAGGTGTTGATCATCACCTCACACTACGACCACGTAGGGGTAGATGATGAAGGAAATATCTACAATGGAGCCGACGACGGAGGTTCAGGTCCTATGGGAATCCTGGAAATCGCCGAGGCTTTTGCTGAAGCCAAAAAAGACGGTTATACTCCAAAGCGCTCTGTGCTTTTTATGTTGCTAACCGGGGAAGAAAAAGGTCTTTTAGGCGCTAAATATTATACTGAAAATCCTGTATTCCCACTTGCCAATACTGTAGCTAACCTCAATGCCGATATGATTGGCCGTATAGATGATGCTCACGCCGGAAACGACAACTACATCTACCTTATTGGTAGCGACAAATTAAGTACCGAGCTTCACGAATTGAGCGAAAGAGTAAATGCAGAAACCCTGAATATGGATCTTGATTATACCTATAACGACGAAAATGATCCCAACCGTTTTTATTACCGAAGCGACCACTATATGTTCGCCAAGAATAATATCCCGGTGATTTTCTACTTTAATGGGGTTCACGCCGATTATCACAAACCCACCGATACTGCCGAGAAAATTGAGTATGAAGCCCTGAAAAAACGCGCTCAACTTATTTTCCTTACCGCCTGGGAAATCGTAAATCGCGATACCCGACTGGTAGTTGATAAAGCAGAGTAATTCTGGTTTTTAACCCAAACAAAAATCCCGCTAAACGAATTTGGCGGGATTTTTTTTATTTCAACTAAACCGTCACCCCGAGCCCAGTCGAAGGGAATGTCACCCCGAGCGCAGTCGAGGGGTCACTCCAGCATCTTCAAAAATTCATCTTCCGAAATGATTTTCGTTCCCAGCTTTTCGGCTTTGGCCAGTTTACTGGGCCCCATATTTTCACCGGCAAGCAGGTAATCGGTTTTTCCTGAAATCGAGCCTGCCACCTTACCGCCGTTAACTTCGATAAGCTTTTTCAGTTCATTTCTGGAAACTTTCTCAAAAACCCCCGAAATCACAAAGCTGTTACCCCCCAATTTATCGGTTTGATTTTGCAGCTCTTCCGCAGTTATTTCCAGTTGCACGCCATAATTCTTCAGCCTGTTTACGATTTCCCTGTTTTCTTCGGAAGCAAAAAATTCTCCTACGCTGCGGGCGATGCTCTCCCCTATTTCATCTATCGCGATCAAATCTTCTTCTGAAGCTGCCATCAAAGCATTTATACTTTTATAATGTTTGGCCAGCTTTTTCGCCACAGTCTCTCCCACATAACGAATTCCCAAAGCAAACAACACCCTCTCAAATGGAATTTTTTTGGATTTTTCGATCCCCGAGATCAGATTCTCAGCCGATTTCTCTGCCATTCTTTCTAGCGGAAGTATATCTTCCTTCTTCAAATCATATAAATCGGCATAATTTGAAATTAGCCCGGCATTAACCAGCAAAGTCACGGTTTCGGCGCCAAGACCTTCAATATCCATCGCCTTTCTTGAAATATAATGCTGAATTCTCCCCACGATTTGCGGCGGGCAACCATTATAGTTCGGGCAGTAATGCTGGGCCTCCCCCTCCTTGCGAACCAGTTGGGTGTCACATTCGGGGCAGTGAGTGGCGTACTGGGTTTCGGGAGTTTCAGGATCTCTTTTTGTAAAATCTACCCCTACGATTTTTGGAATAATTTCTCCTCCTTTTTCCACATAAACCGTATCCCCTTCCCTGATATCCAGTTTTTCGATCTGGTCGGCATTATGCAAAGAAGCTCTTTTCACCACCGTACCCGCCAGTTGCACGGGCTCCAGGTTGGCTACCGGAGTAATCGCCCCGGTTCGGCCTACCTGGTAGGTAATTTTCTTCAATTTTGTGCTTTCCTGCTCGGCCTTGAATTTATAGGCAATGGCCCAGCGGGGAGATTTTGCCGTATAGCCCAACTCATCCTGCTGGTGCAAATCATTGACTTTCACCACCACCCCATCGGTCTCATAAGGCAGGTCGTGCCTATGCAAATCCCAGTAATTGATATAATCCAGCACCTCTTCAATCGAATTCCTTAATTCGGCTTCTGCCGGCACTTTAAAACCCCATTCCCTGGCTTTTTCCAAACTATCAAAATGTGATTTTACCGGCATAGGATTGGTGATGATCGAATACAGCAAACAATCCAAAGGTCGCCTTGCCACCTCAGCGCTATCCTGCAGTTTCAAACTTCCCGACGCCGTATTCCGCGGATTCGCATAAGGTTCCTCTCCATTTTCAACTCTTTCGGCATTCATTTTGGCAAAACCCTCATAAGGCAGGATAATTTCTCCGCGAATATCAAATTTTTCAGGAAAATCACCTTTCAATTTCAATGGCACCGAACGAATGGTTTTAACATTATTGGTCACATCATCTCCCTGAAATCCGTCGCCCCGGGTCACTGCCCTCTTTAGTTCTCCATTTTCATAAGTCAAACTAATGGAGGCCCCGTCATACTTTAATTCACAAACATATTGCAGCTTGCCGTCTACCAGTTTTTTAACCCGTTTTTCCCAATCTTCCAGTTCTTCTTTGGAGTAGGAATTAGACAGCGAATACATTCGGTAATCGTGTACTACAGTTTCAAAATTTTTGGTAACAGCCCCTCCAACCCTTCGGGTAGGTGAATTGGGATCATCAAATTCAGGATGTTTTTCTTCCAGCTCCTGCAGCTCTTTTAACATCATATCGAATTCATAATCGCTTATTTCGGGCTTATCCAGCACATAATACAGGTAGTTATGATGTTCGAGTTCTTCTCTTAATTTTGTGATCTTTTGTTTGATCTCCATAAGTTTTGAGAGGCGTTATTTTGAAACCAGCTTAAGCCGGTCATCTTTATATTCTAATGAAAAATCTTTGTCGTTGTAACTAAACTGAAGGCTGAATTCTGAAGCGTAGGCTTTATCCATCGAAGGAAACCAGTCTTTCTCTTCCCTGTTTATGGTAATTAGCAACCCACGATCATTCCCAATGGCACAGAATCGCTCAAAATCCCCGTCATATTTTTCCAATCCGCAGCGGGAATTCAGGTAGTTAAATTTTTCCCTTACGTCTATAGTGCCAATTCCCACTTCGCTAATCCCCAAAATGCTTTCTTCTGAAAATATCCCTGAGGAAGCTGCATTCAAATCCCGTCTGGAAATAAATTCCAGAATATTTGAATCTTTATCATAGAAATAAACCGATTTGGCATTCCAGGCAGGAAAATCGATAATTTCTTCGGTATTATTCCGCAAAATTTCTGTTTTGCCTTCAAGCCATTCCAGGGCCAGGTCTTCCTGCTTATCTGGAATATGAAAAGCCAGGTGATAGGGCGTGGTCTCATTTTTTGCCACAAATTCCAGTCTGCTAAAGCCCAGGATGACTTCAAAATTTTCTTCGGAAATCACCTCTACCGGAAGCCCCAGAGTTTTTGAATAAAATTCGAGCTGCTCTTTGGGTCGTGAAGTAAAAATCTGAAGTCGATTGATCTGCATTAACTTTGATGCTTATTCATCCACTTAGGGACGGGTTTTGGTTTAAAATTATGCATTTTCTCCAAAAGCACCTCAATCTCTTCGTCGATTAACAGCATTTCAAAATTATCTTTTTTCAACAGCTCTTTATCCACCATCTTTTGCAGCATAGCGATAAGATCGTCGTAGAATCCGTTTACATTTAAAAGGCCTATGGGATTTCTATGTAAACCTAACTGCCCCCAGGTTACGATCTCGAAGAGCTCTTCAAAAGTGCCAAACCCGCCCGGAAGCGCAATAAACCCATCGCTTAATTCGTGCATTTTCAACTTGCGCCCGTGCATATCTTCAGTAGTGATAAGCTCACTTAAGCCGGTATGTACCACTTCTTTGGTTTTTAAAAAATCGGGAATTACCCCAATTACTTTCCCCTTGTGGTCCAGGGCACCTGCGGCAACCTGCCCCATAAGGCCTAACTTACTGCCCCCAAAAACAAGGTCGATGTGTTTTTGCGCCAGGAATTTTCCCAAACTGTAAGCTTGCTCGTAAATAACGGGGTCATTCCCATCGCTGCTTGCGCAAAAAACAGCAATGCTTTTCATTTTGTAGGTTTTCATCAAGCTTATAAATTTTTAAAGTTCTCCCTTCAGCATTCTAAAATTCCCGAAAATATCCTTTCTAAGTTCGGTTTTATACCCAAAATCCTGCAACAATTTTTCAGTTTGAGGGCCTAAATACTGGTTGATCTCGAAAAATAATTTTCCACCGGGGAGCAAATGCTCTTTAGCGATTTGAGTGATTTTATCATAGAAAACCAGGGGCGCTTCATCTTCCACAAAAAGCGCCGTAGCGGGATCGTAATTAAGCACATTGGCCTGCATCTCTGCTTTTTCGAGATTCCGCACGTAAGGCGGATTTGAAATTATGATATCATATTGCTGCGGAAGGCTTTCAGCTGCCAAAATATCCGTCTGAAGAAAATTAATTTCAACCCCATTGGCCAGAGCATTCAACTTTGCAGTCTCCAGCGCTTTTTCAGAAATATCGATGGCTGAAACCTGTGCTTCTTGTAGATTTTTGGCCAGGCTTACAGCGATGCATCCGCTACCGGTACCAATATCGAGGATTTTCAGGTTTTGCTTTTCGGCTACTTCATCGAGCACCCACTGCACCAGCTCCTCTGTTTCTGGCCGTGGAATCAAAACCGAAGGATTCACCTTAAAATCAAGCCCGAAAAATTCAGTAAAACCAATAATATGCTGAATGGGTTCGTGCTGTAACAACCGGTAACTGGCGGCTTCAAATTGATTTTGAATTTCTTCACTAACCTCCATCTCTCTTTCCAAACTCACTTCCAGGCGATTCATTTTTAGATAAGCCTCTGCGAATAAACTAAAAAAGGAGTTAGCCTCTTCACAGGGATACTCCCCCGAGATTTGTTGTAGAAAATGTGCTTTTAGTTCAAAGAGTTTCAAGAAAGAAATTGGCTTAGGTTTATAAATCCCGAATCATCCACATGGTGCAATTATAGTGGCCGGTGTTACCCATCGGGGCATCTAAAGAGGTAAACCCGCTACGACCATATAACTTTCGGGCGTTCTCCATATAAGGCAGGGTTTCGATATAACATTTTTCGAAGGCCTGGGACCTGGCATAATCCAGGCAGGTTTTCATCATTTGAGCGCCTATCCCTTTTCCTCTAACTTCGGGTAAAAAATACATTTTTTGCAGTTCACAGATGGTTTCCTCGAGTCCGGTGAGGGGTGCAATCCCGGCTCCACCAAGAATTCGGCCTTCATCTTCTACCACAAAATATTCCATCCGTTCATTTTGATAGGTAGCATACATATCGTCCAGGGCCTTGTCTTCGTAAGCGGTTCCTACTTTGGGCACGCCCATTTCTACCAGTACGGCGCGAATCACTTCGGCTACCTGTGGGTTATCTTCCGGTTGAATTTCCCTTATTTTTAGACTACTCATTCCTGTTTTAAATCCTATTTTTACGGCGTGAAGATACACGAAAAATATATAAAGAGATGTATTGAGCTGGCCCAAAACGGGCTTGGTCACACCTACCCAAACCCGATGGTAGGCAGCGTTATTGTTCACAATAACCAAATTATTGGTGAGGGCTGGCATCAACAGGCCGGCCTGCCTCACGCCGAGGTAAATGCGATAAATTCGGTAAAAAACAAGGCCTTACTTACACAGGCCACGATCTATGTAAGCCTGGAACCCTGCAGCCATTACGGCAAAACTCCGCCTTGCAGCGACCTTATTATCGCAAAGGGCATCAAAAAAGTGGTGATAGGTACTGTAGATCCCTTTGCTGAAGTTCAGGGTCGGGGGATAAAAAAGCTGCTCGATGCCGGCTGCGAGGTACAGGTGGGAATTTTGGAAAAGCAGTGCCAGGATTTGAACAAACGCTTCTTCTGCTTTCATCAAAAAAAACGACCTTATATTATATTGAAATGGGCCCAAAGCAGCGATGGCTTTCTTGCGCCTGAATTTCAGGGAAAAAGGGAGCCCGTATGGATCACCAATTCGTATTCAAAGCAACTGGTGCATAAATGGCGCAGCGAGGAAAAGGCGATCCTGGTAGGGACCAATACCGCCATTGCCGACAACCCGCAATTGAACACCCGTTTGTGGGCCGGAAATCATCCCGTAAGGCTGGTGCTGGACAGACAGGGAAGAATTCCGAAAGATTCGGCTTTGTTTGATCAATCTGTTCCCACAATTGTTTTTTCATCCGCTCAAAAGCAAAATTTAAAGAATCTGAAATTTGAAGTTTTAGAATTCAACAGGGATGTAGCTCAACAAATTTGTGAAATCGCTTATAAGCGTGGCTTGCAATCGCTCATTGTAGAAGGAGGAGCGAAAACGCTTCAGTCTTTTATAGATGCAGGGCTTTGGGACGAAGCCAGGATTTTTACGGGGAAAGTTCAGTTTAAGAGAGGAGTTTCTGCGCCTCGAATTTCGGGGGAACTTATAGAAGAAAAAGAAATTGCCGGCGATCAATTAAAGATTTTCAGCAAGGAAGAGAAAGCATAGATTTAAGGAAAAACCAATGATAAGCACACTAATTTTCGATTTCGGAGATGTATTTGTAAACCTCGACAAGGCGGCCACACTGCGGGAGTTAAAAAAACACCGGGTTGAGGAAATTTCAGAAGAGATCGATCTTCACAACAAAGCCTATGAAAAGGGGTTGATTACTTCAGATGAATTCATTGGGTTTTATCGACAGAAATTTCCGCAGTTGCAGGAGGCCGATTTTAAAAATTCCTGGAATGCCATTTTAATCGATTTTCCCGAATACCGCTACAGATTTTTGAAAAAGCTTTCCGAAGAAAAAAATTACCGGCTTATTTTGCTTAGCAATACCAACGAAATTCATATCGACTGGATCAAGGAAAACGTGAGCTTTTTCGAAGATTTCAAGGCCTGTTTTGACGCTTTTTACCTGTCTCACGAGATCAATTTTAGAAAACCCGATGCAAACATCTATGAGTTTGTTTTGAGGGAACATCAACTAAATCCCGAAGAATGCCTGTTTATAGATGACACTACTGAAAATACCGAGGCCGCCGAAGCTCTGGGCATTCATACCTGGAACCTGGAGCCTACACGTGAGGATGTGATCGATCTTTTCACTGCTAAAAAAGAACTGTTTTGATCTACTTATTGCTGAGCATCCTCTCCTCCACAATCATTTTCGTGGTTTTTAAACTCTACAAAAAATTTGGAGTAAACACCCTGCAGGCTATTATCGTAAATTATTTTATCGCTTGCGCCGTGGGCTTTTTTGGCTATATAGACAGCACCGACGATCTTTTGCGAATCCCTTCTGAAAAATGGTTCCCAGGCAGTTTGTTCCTGGGCGCTTTGTTCATTACGGTTTTCAATCTTGCGGCCATCACGACTCAGCGCAGCGGGATGTCGGTGGTTTCGGTGGCAACAAAGATGAGCGTGGCGCTTCCGGTTTTCTTCGGAATTTTTATCTACAACGAAAGCACCGGATTTCTGAAATTACTGGGTATCGCCCTGGCTTTGGTGGCGGTTTATCTTAGTTCGATTAAAAGCGAGGAAGGCCTGAAGATCAAAAAAAAGAACCTCATTTTTCCCTTGCTGGTTTTCTTCGGAAGCGGGATTATAGATACCACGATCAATTTCCTCGAAAATTTCTATGTTTCTGAAACCGACGTTGGCCTCTTCTCTACCAGCATTTTTGCTATTGCGGGCCTCATAGGTACGGCAATAATTATCGGACAGGCCATTTTAGGAAAACTGAAACTTAGCTGGAAAAACCTGGCCGGCGGAATTGCCCTGGGCATTCCCAATTATTTTTCGATTTATTTCCTGGTAATGGCTTTAAGAAGCCCCGGCTTTGAAAATTCGGTCTTATTTACACTGAATCACGTAGGCATCGTGTTAGCTTCTACCCTTGTGGGCATCCTGCTTTTTAAGGAACAACTTATCCGCAAGAACTGGATTGGGCTGGTTTTGGCCATAATTAGTATTTTACTGGTGGCAAATTCACAATAATGAAAGACACCTACAAAACCATTACCAGGGCTTCCCCCGAAGTGCTATTTAAAGACCGGAACTCGAAATTCTTTGGTTATGCCTTTCCTGTGAAAACAGAGGAAGAGATCAATATGCATCTGGACGAACTAAAAAGCAGGCATCACAAAGCAAGACATTGGTGTTATGCCTGGCAGTTGGGTAAGGCTGAATTTCAGTATAGAGCAAATGATGACGGGGAGCCCTCAAATTCGGCCGGGATGCCTATTTACGGGCAAATTCAGTCGTTCGAGGTGACAAATATTCTAATTGTGGTGGTGCGGTATTTTGGCGGAACGAAACTGGGAGTGGGCGGGCTTATCAATGCTTATAAAACCGCGGCTCAAATGAGCCTTGAAGAAAGCAAAATCATCACCCGCACTATAGATGAGCAATTTGAAATAAAATTCGATTATCCCGAAATGAATACGGTGATGCGTATTATTAAGGAAAACGATTTAAATGTAATTGAGCAAAAACTGGAATTGGACTGCAGGATTTATATTTCGGTTCGCAAAAAAGAGGCAGGTCAAATTTTTGAAAAATTCAACAGTGTCTATAAAGTTGAAATAAAGAAGCTGGAAGATTAGTTTTTTAGTTTCTCTAAAATATAGTCGGGGCACCTTACAGGCCGTCGGGAATTTGCATCCATAAAGACCAAAATCGTACTCGCTGTAGTGAGCAATTCGGCCTTTTTATTCCGCACCTCGTAGGTGAACTCAATTTTAACATTTGGGAGCTGTTTAAGTCTGGTAATTATCTCCAGTTCATCCCCGAAAACAGCGGGTTTCAGGAACTTAAATTGCATCTCGTAAACAGGAAGCATCAACCCGCTGGCCTCCATAGACTTATAGGAGACACCTAGTTCAGAAAGCCACTCAATACGCGCTATTTCAAGGTATTGCGCGTAATTCCCGTGATGCACCACGCCCATTTGATCGGTTTCTGCATAACGTACTTTAACAAAACTGGTATGGGATTTCATAGAATAAAAATAGGATTAACGATGAAGGATTTGTACCTTCATTCGCGGAATTAAGTATGCATAAAATTTTCTTAAAATTCAACCCTAAAAGTGTTTTTTTTTTACATTTTTTGTTCACATATTTGTTCCACTGATGTTCGAAAGGGTACTTCCCTGAGAATCAATTTTTCGTCTTACTACTAACCTATTAATAACCTAAAAAACGCATGTCGGGAACTGCGCAATCAGTTTGGAATAACTGTCTGGCTTTTATTAAAGATAACATCACTCCACAGGCATACAAAACCTGGTTTGAACCTATCCAAGCAGTAAAACTTACCGATAATGCGTTAAGCATTCAAGTGCCTTCTAAATTCTTTTACGAATGGCTGGAAGAGCATTATGTGAAATTGCTTAAGGTGTCGCTTACGCGGGAACTTGGTGAAAAAGCCAAATTGGTCTATGTGATCAAGATGGAAAACACCTACGGGAACAAATTGCCTTTTACCGAAAAAATCCCAAGTACACAGCGAAGTCATATGGCTTCCCAGGAAGTAGACGTACCTGTAAAGGAACGCAACCCCGAGTTGAAAAATCCTTTTGTGATTCCCGGGATTCGTAATGTGAAAATCGAGTCGCAACTAAATCCGAGCTATAATTTTGAGAATTTCCTGGAAGGGGATTCAAACCGCCTGGCGCGGTCGGCAGGATTGGCAGTAGCCAACAAACCAGGAGGCACTTCGTTTAATCCGCTTTTGGTTTTTGGAGGAGTAGGATTGGGAAAAACCCACCTGGCCCACGCTATAGGCGTTGAGATCAAAGACAAATATCCCGAGAAAACGGTTTTATATATTTCTGCTGAAAAATTTACCCAGCAGTATATCGAGTCGGTGAAAAAGAATAACAGAAACGATTTTATTCATTTCTATCAAATTATAGATGTGCTTATCGTAGATGATATTCAATTGCTTTCGGGGAAGGCAGGAACCCAGGATGTGTTTTTCCACATCTTTAACCACCTGCATCAAAACGGAAAACAGGTAATTCTAACCAGCGACAAGGCACCGGTAGATATGCAGGATATCGAGCAACGCCTGCTCTCCCGATTTAAATGGGGACTTTCTGCCGAATTACAACATCCCGATTTCGAAACCCGTATTTCTATCATAAAGAATAAACTTTATAGAGACGGAGTTGAAATGCCTGAAGATATTGTAGAGTTTTTGGCCAATAACATCAAAACCAATATCAGGGAACTGGAAGGCGCTATTATCTCTCTTATCGCCCACTCCTCTTTCAACAGGAAAGATATCACGCTCGAGCTGGCCAAACGAATCGTAGATAACTACGTAAAAAACACCAAGCGCGAGGTTTCTATAGATTACATTCAAAAAGTAGTAAGCGATTATTTCCAGATGGATGTAGAAACCCTGCAAAGCAAAACCAGAAAACGTCACATCGTACAGGCCCGGCAGTTAGCTATGTTTTTTGCCAAAAAGTTCACCAAGGCCTCCCTGGCCAGTATTGGTTCTCAAATTGGCAAACGCGACCACGCTACCGTTTTGCACGCCTGTAAAACCGTAGACAACCTGGCAACTACCGACAAGCAGTTCAAAAAGTTTGTAGAAGACCTCAACAAGAAGCTTACGCTTTAAAATTCAGAAATTATGAAAATCAGGGTTCTTATGGTGTGTCTGGGAAATATCTGCAGGTCACCCCTGGCCGAAGGCCTTCTTAAAAGCAAGGTAGATCCTGAAAAAGTTGAAGTAGATTCGGCCGGAACCGGCGATTATCATATTGATCAAAAACCCGACAAACGCAGCATCGCGGTAGCCCAAAAATACGACCTGGACATCACAGACCAGCGGGGCCGGCAATTTAACCGAAATGACTTTGACCGCTACGATTATATCTATGTGATGGACAACTCCAATTACAAAGATGTAGTATCACTTGCCCGAAATGAGGAAGACAGGAATAAGGTGAAATTAATTCTAAACGAGATTTTCCCAGGTGAAAATGTAGATGTTCCCGATCCCTACTTTGGGGGTGATCACGGTTTTGAAAATGTTTTTCAAATGCTCGAAGAAGCCTGCGAAAATATTGCCAGAAAACTGGAGCAGGAAATTTAATGGCCGATATCCAATTTAAATACTCCGGGAAACTATATTTAATTCCAACCATACTAGGCGGGGATAACGCCCTGAATGTACTTCCGGAAAAGGTTTTTCAAATCGTATCAGAAATCGAGGATTTTATTGTTGAGAATGAAAAGACCGCCAGAAGGCATATCAAGCTTTTTGTTCCTGAAAAAGATCAAAAAAGCCTGAAGCTAAAAGGCCTCAACAAATTCACAGACCCGCTCGAAATTCCAAATTTTTTAGACGCCTGTAAAGCTGGGAAAAACATGGGCTTGATCAGCGAGGCTGGTTGTCCGGGCGTAGCCGATCCCGGCGCCGAAATCGTAAAAATAGCACACAGGGAAGGCATACAGGTAATACCTCTGGTAGGACCCTCTTCGATTCTGCTGGCGCTTATGGCCAGCGGAATGAACGGGCAAAGCTTTTGCTTTCACGGCTATCTTCCTATAGATAAAAAAGAGCGAAAGCAGGAACTCAAACAACTGGAACGAATTTCGGGAGAGCGGCAGCAGGCGCAGATTTTTATTGAAACTCCCTATCGCAATAATCAGATGCTGCAGGACCTTATTCAGCTGCTTCACCCCACCACCAGAATTTGCGTGGCCTGTGACATCACCCTTTCTTCTGAATTTATTCTTACCCAAACGGCTTCAGAATGGAAAAAAATAAAAGCCGATCTTCATAAAAGACCGGCTATATTTATTATTCAGAAAGAATTCTAGGCTTTTACCACCTGAGGAATCTTTGCTTTCGCCTTTTTATTTGGCTCTACAAATGAAGTATCGTATCCCCCAAAGCGTTTCATATAGGTTTTTATAGTAGTACCAAAGGCATCACTAAAAGCGTGGGCACCCCAGCTACGCAAATACTTTTTCACAGAACCGGGTCCTGCAAGATGCGCAGCGGCCAAAATGCCAGATTCGGTCACCTCTACTCCATTGATCACCTTTCCTTCAAAACGGGCGATATCACGAATTAGAATCCATTTGTTTCGGGAAGCGTTGGCGTAAAAAGCCGCTTCCTGCAATTGGGGTGAATTTAGAAACTCCTGAGCATCGTAAATTCCAATTAGTTTCAACGTGCCTTTACCAAACTGGTATTTGCCCATATAGCCGAATTCATTCACGATATCATATCGCCCTCCCGACTCTTTAAAGCCTACTGCTTCCCTGAAGCCCAAATAAGATTTGCCCACCAGGGGAGGAAAAACCTCGGGTAGTTCTACAGCAGTTTCTTCAATATTTTCTTCGAGGGAAACGGTATATTCCAGGTCCAGATCGCTGGTAGAATATAATTCGTTGTAGTAAGCAGCTTCTTTGGTAGAGAAGCTAAAAAACATGCAGCCTGCAATTACAGGCAAGATTGAAAATTTTGCAATTTTCTTTCTCATAAGTTTTTGTTTCTGAAGAGTTATTGAAAGCGAATTAACATGAGCTAAAACAGGCTTTCCCCTTCAAATTTGCCGGGCAAAGGTACACTATTTTTTAAAAATCTGATTTACAGACTATTAATCAATTCACAAAGCTTTCCGGAACATTAACAGAACCCTATGAAATTAGGGTTTTCGAGGTTAGAGAAATCTGAAGAGTAAAAACTTAGGGATTTCCTTAACGATTTATTCCCTGTTTATTAATCCAGCGAACATACTCCTGCTTATTTCGGTTATGTTGGGCCAGGGTTTTGGCGAATTTGTGATAACCGGGGTTTTGCACATCGGCCACGAAAAAGAAATAATCGTGTTTTTCGAAATTTAGAACTGCATCTATAGAAGAAATGTCGGGCATATGAATTGGTCCGGGAGGCAGGCCGGCATTGCGATAGGTGTTATAAGGCGAAGCCAGGTCGAGATCTTTATAAAGCACTCTTTTGATCACCGTATCAAAATTGCCGGTTTCATCTTTAATCGCATATATCACGGTGGGATCGGCATCGAGCTTCCAGCCATTGTTAAGCCTGTTCATATATACCCCGGCAACCCTGGGGCGCTCGTCAACACGGGCGGTTTCCTTTTGAACTATCGAAGCTAAAGTGCTCACTTCAATGGGACTAAGACCTATAGCTTCGGCTTTTGACAGCCTGTTTTCGTTCCAGAAACGATTATATTCATTCTTCATTCGGTCGCGAAAACTTTCAGCTGAAGTATTCCAGTAAAACTCGTATGAATTAGGGATATACATTGAAAGCGCCTGCCGCCGGGAGAATTCATTTTCGGCCAGGAAATTATCATCGGTAAAAGCTTCGAGCAGGCTTAGACTATCGGCTTCAATTTGTTTAGAAATTCTACCGGCCAGATCCTCCAGTCTTTCCTGATTGTTGAAACGAAGCATTAGGGGGTGATTTTTACCCCGCAAGGCGTTCACCAGTTCATTGCTGTTCATATTTTTCTTAATGATAAACCTACCGGGTTTTACATTCGAGGCATAGCCTTTTCTACGGGCCACGGCATCGAAGGTCTCAATGTCTTTTACCAAAGGCCTAAGGCTATCGATCACGTTTTGATAACTCCCATTTGTAGGTACCAAAACAGCCACTTCTTTATCATCAAATTTTGTATTGCTGGAGAAAATACTATCGTAAATAAAATAACTAAAAGCAGCCAGGGCGATTAAACCAATAATGGCTACAGCAATCAGGATTTTTTTAATGTACATTCGAATTGATTAGTTGATAGAGAATTTCGTCCTGAAATTTTCCGTTTATAAAATTCCAGTCTTTTTTTACGCCCACCTTTACAAAGCCCTGTCTTTCGAAAAGTCTTCGGCTGGCTTCATTATTGGCAGTTATATTTGCATAAACCTGATGCAAAGCCAGGTGCTTGAAACAATAATTGCATACCAGAGAAAGGGCTTCACCACCATAGCCCTTACCTCTCTCGGCTTCATTGGCAATAACAATCCCCAGGGCTGCACGGCGGTCTTTGGGCTCCAGGTCGAAAATATCGACGAGCCCCACCTGGGTTTCATCGAGATCACATACCATAAGCCGGTATTGTTTTACCTCGTAAATATCCCGGTGAGCGTTTTCGAGGTATTTTTTGATGGTAAACCTGGAGTAAGGCGTTTGGGTCGCGCTTACCTCCCAAAAATCTTCGGTGTTTTCTACGGTATGTACAAAATCCAGATCTTCGGGCTCGAGGGCACGTAAAAAAACCTTATCTCCTTTTAATGTTAGCATTCTATTTCACCTTTAAAAACCTGAAGCGCAGGCCCGGTTAACCATATATCAAAATAAGAAGAATTATTCCGGGAAAACGAAACTTTTAATTCTCCTCCGGGAACTTCTAGAATTACTTCATTGCCTGATGCCATTCCGGCTTTATGTGCGGCAAGAGCCACAGCGGTAACCCCAGTACCACAAGAAAGGGTTTCATCTTCCACTCCCCTTTCGTAAGTTCTAACTTTTAGTCGGTTCTCACCGGCATTTTTTACGAAATTTACATTGGTGCCTCCCCGCGGCTTATAGATATCATTATAGCGAATTTCGGCACCCCGGGTTTTCACGTCGAGAGTCTCAATTTCTTCAGAAAAGATAATATGATGCGGAGAACCGGTATCCAGGTAAAAGCCCGATTCGTTCTCAAAAATTTCCTCTACATCCTGCATTTGCAGGCTTACCAGGCCATCTTCGATTTTAGCCTTATGAGGGCCATCAATCGCTGTAAAAACTGCAGATTTTTCGATGATCCCGAGAAAAGCGGCAAAGGCTACCAGGCAGCGCCCTCCATTACCACACATACTGCTTTGATTTCCGTCAGAATTGAAATACACCATTTTAAAATCATCTCCATCTCTTTCAGGCTTCTCCAGGAGAATGAGGCCATCGGCTCCAATGCCAAATTTTCGGTCACATAAAAATTTGACCAATTTGGTATCATTTTTGGGAAATTTATCCTGACGATTATCTATTATCACAAAATCGTTGCCGGTGCCCTGATATTTATAAAAGCTAATCTTCATGAAGCTGAATTAAGAGGTACAAATATAAGACAAAACCAACGATTTTGCCCGGTGTTAAAGGAGCGTTAAACCTGCAACACAGGTATATTATTATAGGTCTTTATTAAGTTAAACTATATAAACTTAGATTGAAAAATGAAAAATCTGGTAAAATTACTTTTCGTAGCTATTCTTGGAGGAATTATAAGTCTTGGAAGTTATAAATTGCTCTTCGAAGAGGAAAAAAATGCGGGGCTTCCACCGGTTGCTAATTCTCAATCGCAGAATTCACCAAACTATATTCCGGCTAATTATACCAATATTTATGGCACAAATGCCGATTTCACAGAAGCCGCCGAAAATACCGTAAACGGGGTGGTTCACGTGAAAAATGTGGCTGTGTTTAAAGGTCCGCGAAATTTGTGGGAATATATGCAGGGTACCCAAAGCAGCAGCAAAGCGCTTAGAGGTGCCGGTTCTGGAGTGATCATTTCACCCGACGGATATATAGTAACCAATAATCACGTAATTAAAGATGCCAGCGAGGTTGAGGTTACTTTAAATAATAATGAAACTTACAAAGCAGAGATCATAGGAGCCGATGAGACTATGGACATTGCCCTTCTAAAAATCGAGGCTCAGGATTTAGACTACATCCCTTTTGGGGATTCTAATAATGTAAGGTTAGGAGAATGGGTTCTAGCGGTTGGAAATCCGTTTAACTTAAAATCTACGGTTACCGCAGGGATTATAAGTGCTACGGCCCGCGATCTCAATACTTACGATGCCACCCCTCAATCTTTTATCCAAACCGATGCAGCTATCAATCCCGGGAACAGCGGGGGCGCCCTGGTAAATATCAATGGTGAACTTGTGGGAATTAACACTGCAATCACCTCCCAAACTGGAAGCTATGTAGGCTACGCCTTTGCTGTACCCTCAAATAACGCCCGGAAAATTGTAGAGGATATTTTAGAATATGGGGATGTACAACGCGGAATTCTGGGTATTCGCGGAGGCAGCATTACCCCTCAGGCCGTAGATCAATTTAAATTAAGTACCACCCAGGGCGTGCTGGTTGCTGAAGTGACCGAGGGCAGCGGCGCCCAGAAAGCAGGAATTAAAGAAGGAGATATAATTCGAAAAATCGACAATGTAAGTATCGACAAATTTTCTGACCTGAGCGGGTACATCAATTCAAAACGACCAAACGACCAGGTGAATGTAAGTTTAATAAGAGATGGTAAAACCAGGGAGGTAAAAGTAATCCTCACGAAATTTGACACCTACACAATAGAACCTATTAAGATTGAAGTTACTAACGCTTCGGCTTCAGAATTAAAGGCTCTTAATGCAACCCAGGGGGTGAAGATCTTCAGGGTTTTGGCTCCTAATTTACCGGCCGATGAATTGGTAGGAACCATTATTACTGAAATTGACAATAAAAGCATTGGTGACGTAAAAGATGTGGAACGAATTTTTAAAAGAAAATCGACTTCCGAAGGGATTGTACTTACAATAATGGACAAAAACGGGGAAAAGCAACGCCTGGTTTGGCGCTAAGCCCCGAAAAATAAAATGCCCTAAATCCTCCTTTTTCCAGGGAGGATTTTTTTATTCAAATTTCCTTTACGAAAACGTTTGAAATCTATACTTTTGCGGCATTCAATCAAACACACAACCCAGAATGGACTTTAATAAAGTTTATGAAAAAGAGTTGGCTTTTCAGGCAAACAGAAGAAAAGCTACTGTTGAATTTATCAATATCGTAAGTGATTTATGGTATGACAGGTCTATAGAACTTGTGCTTTTCAGAAATCAATTGCTTAACCGCAACGTAAGTGATATTTTAAATCTTCACGAGTATGCCGGCGAAGTGGTTCAAAAACCGATTTCTATATTCGATTCGGTAGAGATCGCCAAAGCGATCAAAGATTCAAACCTACCTCCTGCAAAACTGGATATCGGGAAACTCACTTACGAATTTCATTTGGAAGATCAAAAGCACAGCAACGCAATGGCTTTTGTATCTCAGAAATTAAAAGATGCCAGAAATTTTGGCAATATCACTCCCAAGGATGTGGTTTTATATGGCTTCGGAAGAATTGGCCGTCTTGTTGCCAGGGAATTGATGACCAGAACCGGAAAGGGAAATCAGTTGCGACTTCGGGCCATAGTAACCCGTGGCAAGGTAGATGCCGATGTATTGGAGAAAAGGGCCTCATTATTAAAAAGTGATTCGGTACACGGAGATTTTTCGGGTACTGTAACCATAGACGAGAAAAATAAAGCTTTAATTATTAACGGCACCACCGTTCACATCATTTCGGCAAACAATCCTGAAGAAATAGATTATACGAAATACGGTATTGAAGATGCTCTTATTATCGATAACACCGGTGCTTTTAGAGACAAAGAAGCTTTGGAGCGACACTTAAAATCTAAAGGTGCCGCACGGGTGTTACTTACAGCTCCGGGAAAAGGCATCCCCAATATTGTTCACGGGGTGAATCATAAAGAACATAACCCCGATGAAATTTCAATATTCTCGGCTGCCTCCTGTACAACCAATGCCATTACTCCGGTTTTAAAAGCGGTTGAAGATTCGTTTGGAGTGGCGCACGGGCATTTAGAGACCATACACGCATATACCAACGACCAGAACCTGGTAGATAATATGCATAGCAAATACCGCAGAGGAAGAGCGGCCGGGCTTAATATGGTAATTACCGAAACCGGGGCAGGAAAAGCTGTGGCTAAGGCGCTTCCGGTTTTTGAAGGCAAATTAACCTCTAATGCAATTCGGGTTCCTGTACCTAATGGATCGTTGGCCATTTTAAACCTTCAGCTGAAAAAGAAAACCAGTTTGGAGGAGGTCAATCAGGTATTAAAGAAGTATGCGCTGGAAGGGGATCTGGTAGAGCAAATTAAATATTCGGTAGATAATGAGTTGGTGTCATCTGATATTGTGGGCTCTTCGGCTCCTGCCATCTACGACAGCAAAGCCACCATCCTTACCGAAAACGGAAAAAACCTTATTCTTTATATATGGTACGATAACGAATACGGCTATAGCCACCAGGTAATACGTCTAGCCAAATACATTGCCAAGGTGCGAAGATTTACTTATTATTAAATAAGTATGTTGATTATTTAGACTTGAAAACCCACCCTTAATCAGGTGGGTTTTCTAATTTAAATGAATTACTTTTGCAGCCTTAAATTTTTAAAACATAGGGAATTATACCGCTTTTTGAAATTAAGCAGATGTGTTACAATAAGTTGAAATTAGAGGCGTTGTTTCTGTAAATTCAAAATACCAAACCCCAAACCAAATGATCAAATTTATTTACACTGCCGTATTGGCTATTTTTTTTACACAGGGAATACTCGCTCAGGAATCTGACCAAAATCCTGTAGACCAGGAATTTACCAATCTTATAGAAAGCTCTAATAATTACCAGGGATATAAAGTGGTAGATTATGAAGCTCTGGTAAGATTAAAAGAAAGCACAAATCGCCATATCGCTAATCTTGAAAGCGAAATTAATGCGCAGCAAAAA
This sequence comes from Salegentibacter haimaensis, assembly GCF_054121495.1. NCBI lineage: Bacteria > Pseudomonadati > Bacteroidota > Flavobacteriia > Flavobacteriales > Flavobacteriaceae > Salegentibacter > Salegentibacter haimaensis. The sequence continues at coordinate 8,830 of NZ_JBSYGH010000017.1, read as the reverse complement.
ACCATCGATGAGCAAGGCTCTGAAATTGAAGAATTAAAAAGCAATCTTCAAAGCACTCAGGAAAACCTTGATAATGTAAATGCCGAAAAGGATTCGATCAATTTCCTCGGAATGCCTTTTAGCAAGGGAGGCTATATGATGTTGATGTGGGGAATTGTGGCGCTACTGGTACTGGCTCTTTTGTTTTTCATTTACAGGTATAAAAACTCCAATGCCACTACGCGGGAAGCCAGAAAGCGATTGGACGAGACAGAAAAAGAATTTGATGCCTATCGCACAAAAGCCCTCGAAAAAGAACAAAAATTAGGTAGAATGCTGCAGGACGAGCGCAATAAATCTAATACTTAAGAGTATTCTTCAGCTTAACCCAACTTGTCATTATGCGAATTGATATTATCACTGTTGTTCCTGATCTTTTAAAAAGTCCGTTTGAAGCTTCTATCTTAAAACGAGCAATTGATAAAGGCCTGGTAGAGATTCATCTTCATAATCTCAGGGATTATGTAACCGATAATTACAAGCAGGTAGATGATTATCAATTTGGTGGGGGAGCCGGGATGGTCATGATGATAGAGCCTATCGATAAATGTATAAGCCAGCTTAAGTCTGAACGGGATTATGATGAAGTAATCTATATGACCCCCGATGGAGAAACCCTGAAGCAGGGCACGGCCAACTATCTTTCGCTTCAGGAGAACATCATTATTCTTTGCGGGCATTATAAAGGAGTAGACCAGCGGGTAAGAGATCATTTTATCACCCGCGAAATAAGTATCGGGGATTACGTACTTTCCGGCGGCGAATTAGGCGCAGCAGTTTTATGCGATGCTGTTATAAGGTTAATTCCGGGTGTTTTGGGCAATGAAACTTCAGCCTTAACCGATTCTTTCCAGGATAATTTACTGGCGCCCCCGGTCTATACCCGTCCGGCCGATTACAAGGGCTGGAAAGTCCCTGAAGTTTTAACGTCGGGTAACTTTCCGAAGATTGAAAGCTGGAGAGAAGATAAGGCCTACGAGCGCACCAAAAAATTAAGACCCGATTTACTTGACGAGACCGAAAAATAATTTTTCAAAGCCTTGTAATTAAGCTTAATATTTGTAATTTTGCAGCCATTCTAAGACAACCTCTGGCGAAAACCGTAAATGTTGTTTAGAGAACTTATAAAATTATCATCATGGAATCTTTAATTAAATTCGTACAAGACGAATTCGTTGACAAGAAAGAATTTCCTGAATTTTCTGCAGGAGATACTCTAACCGTTTACTATGAAATTAAGGAAGGTCAAAAGACCCGTACTCAGTTTTTCAAAGGAGTGGTTATACAAAAAAGAGGAAGCGGAACTTCACAAACCTTCACCATTCGTAAGATGAGTGGTACTGTAGGTGTAGAGCGTATCTTCCCTCTTAATCTACCTGCTATCCAGAAAATAGAGGTGAACAAGCGAGGTAAAGTAAGAAGAGCAAGAATCTACTACTTTAGAGGTCTTACCGGTAAAAAAGCCCGAATCAAAGAGGCAAAAAGGTAAGTTTCGCAATTTCCAAGAAATTAAAAAGCTCTGTGTTACAGGGCTTTTTTTATGCCCAATTTTAACTTTTCAAAAAGTTAAATATCTGGGAAAATAAGTTCCTTGATTGTATCTTTAGTTTTGAATTTCAGACTTAAGAAATGAAAAAAGGATTTTCAACATTATTCTGAAATTTGTGTAGAGCGTTGAACTTTACATATGATTTTTAGTTTCTATATAACGTTCATTTTTTGCAGTGTCAAAAATAGTTTGAAAGCTAAAAGTCTTTATTGATTCATTTATTATCTGTATATGATTTTAAACGAATCAATTGAAATAACACACACCCGGCAAAGTCCGAAAAATGAACTTAAAACGTTTGGTGAGTAAGTGTTATTTCAGTAGGAGCCATTTCATTTTAGATATTAAGATGAAATGGCTTTTTTTTATGCCTATAATTAACAAGCTCTTAGCGCCCCCGGCTTATGAAAAAAGCCTTAAAAATGTTATCTTGCGCTAAAGCAAAGTTCCCCGGCCATTCCCGGGGAATTTTTTAAGTCAAAATTTTATAATTACAATACGATACCAGACCATGTCACAAAAAGAAAAAATTGTTTATACCAAAACCGATGAAGCCCCAGCCTTAGCCACTTATTCTTTCCTTCCAATAGTAGAAGCTTATACAAAAGCCGCGGGCGTAAGCCTTGAAACCCGGGATATTTCTCTTGCAGGTAGAATTTTAGCAAAATTCCCAGAAGTCTTAACCGCCGACCAGCGTATTGATGATGATTTGGAATACCTGGGAGAATTGGCGAAACAGCCTGAAGCCAATATTATAAAACTTCCTAATATTAGTGCGAGTATTCCGCAAATGAAAGCGGCCATTAAGGAGCTACAGGAAAATGGCTATAACCTGCCCGATTATCCAGACGATCCTGCTTCAGAAAAGGAAAAAGAAATTAAAGCTAAGTACGACAAGGTTAAAGGAAGTGCGGTAAACCCTGTTCTACGAGAAGGAAATTCAGATAGACGTGCCCCTAAGGCGGTAAAGAATTTCGCCAAAAAGAATCCTCATTCTATGGGTGAATGGAGCAGCGATTCTAAATCTCACGTGGCCACAATGGATGAGGGAGATTTTAGGTCTAATGAAAAGTCTATCACTTTGGAAAAAGAGACCAGAGTAAATATTGATTTTATTTCTGAAGATGGCCAGAAGAAAAACCTTAAGGAAGGCATTCAACTTCTGGAAGCTGAAGTGATCGATGCCAGCGTGATGAATAAAAAAGCACTTATCTCCTTCCTTGAAGAGCAAATTAAAGATGCGAAAGATAAGGGAGTTTTATTCTCGCTTCATATGAAGGCCACGATGATGAAGGTGTCAGACCCCATTATTTTTGGACACGCGGTTAAAGTATTTTTTAAGGATATATTCGATAAATATGCTGCCGAATTAAAACAAGCCGGCGCCGATCCCAACAGCGGACTTGGCGACGTGTTGGCTGCTGTCGATAATTTACCGGCCGATAAAAAATCTCAGGTTGAAGCCGAATTTAAACAGCGTTTAAGTCAGGGGCCAGACCTGGCCATGGTAGATTCTGATAAAGGAATTACCAACCTTCACGTGCCCAGCGATGTGATTATCGATGCTTCAATGCCTGCAATGATTCGTACTTCGGGTCAAATGTGGAATGCTGAAGGTAAAACACAGGATACCAAAGCGGTGATTCCCGATAGCAGTTATGCGGGAGTTTACCAGGAAACCATCGAAAATTGCAAAAAACACGGTGCTTTTGATCCCACTACTATGGGTACTGTTCCCAATGTAGGACTAATGGCTCAAAAAGCTGAAGAATATGGTTCTCACGACAAAACCTTTGAAATTTCGGGTAACGGAAGAGTAGAAGTTTCAGATCAGGATGGAAATGTGCTTTTATCACATGAGGTTGAAGAAGGCGACATCTGGAGAATGTGCCAGGTTAAGGATGCTCCAGTCCAGGACTGGGTAAAGCTCGCTGTAAACCGCGCCCGCGCCAGCAAGACCCCTGCAGTTTTCTGGTTGGATAAAGACAGAGCTCACGATGCAGAGTTGATTAAAAAAGTAAACAAATATCTGCCTGAGCACGATACAGATGGTTTGGAAATTCAAATTCTTTCTCCGGTAGAAGCGACCCGTTTCACCCTGGAGCGCGTTAGAGCCGGAAAAGATACAATTTCGGTAACCGGAAATGTTTTAAGAGACTATTTAACCGACCTCTTCCCTATTCTCGAACTGGGAACCAGCGCAAAAATGCTTTCTATAGTTCCGCTGATGAATGGAGGTGGGTTATTTGAAACAGGTGCCGGAGGTTCTGCTCCCAAGCACGTGCAGCAATTTGTTAAGGAAGGACATTTACGATGGGATTCTCTGGGCGAATTTTTAGCTCTGGCCGCTTCCCTGGAACATTTAGGAAACTCCTTTGATAACAAAAAAGCTTTGGTTCTTTCTGAAACCCTTGATACAGCCACCGACAAATTCCTGGATAACCGAAAATCACCATCTAGAAAGGTGAATGAAATAGACAACCGCGGAAGTCATTTCTACCTGGCCCTGTACTGGGCTGAAGCTTTGGCTGAACAAACAAAGGACAAAGATCTCAAAGAGCACTTTAGCAGCCTGTCGAAAAAACTTCAGGAAAATGAAGAAAAGATTAATGAAGAATTAATTGGAGCTCAGGGTGAGCCTGTAGATATTGGCGGCTATTATAAACCCGATGAGGATAAAACCAGTAAAGCAATGCGCCCTAGTAATACATTAAACAGTATCCTGGGATAAATTATAGCATAACTTAATGTGAGTAAAGCCGGGTAGCCCCCGGCTTTTTTAATTTTTAGCTTAAACGAATTATAAAAAAAAGTATAGATCTTTAACAGATAAAAAGGTACTGGTATCTTTATAAAAAATTACTACTATCAGAACTTCAATATTACTGCTTATCCTGTTCTGCTCCTATAATGTATTCGGGCAGCAAACTTATACTCTAAATGGGAAAATCACCGATGCTGAAACCAATGAAAGCTTAATTGGTGTTAATATTATAGTACCCGCTCAACAAACCGGTGTGGTTACCAATGAATACGGACATTTTACGATCAAACTCCCCGAAGGAATACATAATATCGAAATAAGTTATCTGGGCTATCGTTCGCAAAAGCTGCAAATAGAATTAACGGCTCATCAAACTTTAAATATTGGCCTGGAACCTTCTTCTGAAGCTTTAGACGAAGTTGTTCTAACCAGCGATGTAGAAGCCATCAATATTAGGAGTCCTGAAATGAGTCAGAGTCAGTTATCCATACAAACTATTCAGAAATTGCCGGTGATTTTTGGAGAGGTAGACGTCATAAAGTCTCTACTTCTGCTCCCCGGCATCTCGAATGCGGGGGAAGGTTCGTCGGGCTTTAATGTTCGGGGCGGGGCCGTAGACCAAAACCTTATTTTGCTCGATGAGGCCACCATCTTTAATGGATCTCATCTGTTTGGTCTTTTTTCTGTGTTCAACCCCGATGCGGTAAAAGATTTGAAATTGTACAAAGGAGGAATTCCGTCGAAATATGGAGGAAGGGTTTCTTCGGTTCTGGACATTTATCAGCGGGAAGGTAACAGCAAAAACTTTAAAATGCAGGGCGGCATTGGAGCAATCTCCAGTAGACTGCTTGCTGAAGGTCCCATTGTAAAAGATAAAAGTTCATTCCTGATTGCAGGTAGAAGCTCCTATGCGCATCTATTCCTGAAGTTAACCGACAATGAAAATTCAGCCTATTTTTATGATTTAAATACCAAGCTTAACTATCAGCTCGATAATGAAAATAAGTTATTTTTCTCAGGATATTTTGGACGCGACGTATTTAATATAGCTGAAAATTTCAACAATGTTTACGGCAACTCCCTCTTTAATTTGAGATGGAACCATATTTTCTCGAATGATATCTTCAGCAATCTCTCTTTGATCTATAGTGATTACTATTACGGATTAACCCTTGGCTTTGTAGGTTTTAACTGGGATAGTGGCATCAAAAATTTAAATATCAAATATGATCTTGACCATTACTTAAATGATAAGCTTCAGTTGAAATACGGATTGCAAAACACCTATTTTCATTTCAATCCCGGGCAAATAAGTCCAATTGATGAGACTTCAGGAATTAATTATTTTCAGCTAACTCAAAAATTTGCTTTAGAAAGTGCCGCTTATCTCTCTGCCAGGCATAAATTTTCTGAAAATTTTTCAGCAGAATACGGGCTTAGACTTAGTAATTTTATGAGATTGGGGCAAAATGATTTCAGAGAATATGAAAATGGGCAGGCATTGACATATAATGAACGACTAGACATCTACGAAGAAGCCATCCCAATTGGTACGCGAAATTACGATAGAGGTGAAATTCTGAAAAATTTCATCAATCTCGAACCCAGAGTTTCTATCTCTTACAGCTTTAGAGAAGACCAATCGATAAAAGCGAGTTATAATCGAATGGCTCAATATCTACATTTAATTTCAAATACCAGCTCCCCTACTCCTTTAGATGTTTGGGCTCCCAGCGGCCCTTATATTAAGCCGCAGTTGCTGGATCAAATCGCGGTAGGATATTACCGAAATTTCAATAATAAGTATACTCTCGAGTTAGAAAGCTTTTATAAAGACATTCAAAACAGGATAGATTATGTGAATGGCGCCAACCTGATTGCCAATAATAATATTGAAACTATAATTCTAAACGGGCAGGCCCGTGCCTATGGCCTGGAAGTATTGCTGAGAAAAACCGAAGGGAAATTCACCGGATGGCTGGCTTATACCCTCTCCAAATCTGAACAACGTACCCCGGGCCGCACCCCTGAAGAAACCGGAATAAATAATGGTAACTGGTATAACAGTAATTTCGACAAACCTCACGATCTTAGCCTAACCGGAAATTATGCACTAAACGACAGGTGGGATTTAAATGCAGCCTTTAATTATCAAACAGGTTTGGCAACAACTTTTCCAACCGGGCAATATGTTTATAACAATATTACTATACCAGTTTATGGAGAGCGAAATTCCAACAGGTTACCCGACTATCATCGCCTGGACCTTTCTGCCACCTATACCCCCCGGCAGAAAAAAGAAAAAAACTGGCAATCGTCCTGGAATTTTGGAGTATATAATGTATACAACAGGCAAAATGCCTATTCGATAAGTTTCAGAAATAATACCGATACAGGGAATAATGAAGCGGTAAAATTAAGTCTCTTCGGAATTATACCCTCGGTAACCTATAATTTCAAATTTTGATATGAAAATTTTTAAAATATTTATTCTGTTAATCGGGTTTAGCCTTACTTCCTGTGAAGAAGTGGTTCAGTTAGACCTGGAAACCGCGGAGCCACGACTTGTAATAGAAGCGTCAATACAGTGGTATAAAGGAAGTGAGGGAAATCATCAGATAATCAAAATCACCAAGAGCACTGGATTTTACGAAGATGAAATAATGGGGGTTGAAGGTGCCGGGGTAAACATTCAAAACGAATATGGTGAAATATTTGAATTTCAGGATGTGGGTGACGGGATCTATTTGAATTCTGCATTTAAACCCGAATTAAATTTAGGTTATACGCTATTTGTAGAGGTAGAAGGAGAAATTTATACGGCAGAGGAACGATTAATTCCGGTTTCTGAAATTACGAGAATCGAACAATCGGTAAGAACAGGTTTTGGGGAAGATCAAATCGAAATCAAGGCTTTTTATCAGGATCCGCCTGGAGAAGCCAACTATTACTTATTTACTTTCTCCAACGAAAAAACAAGCCTTGAGATTTACGAAGATGAATTTACAGATGGCAATGAAATTTTTGGATATTTTTCAAATGAAGACATCAAACCGGGAGATGAGATAATCATCGAAATGGCAGGTATTTCCAGGGCATTTTATGAATATTTGTTTATTCTGAGGTCACAGGTAGGAAATAATGGCGGGGGCCCTTTTGAAACGCAACCAGCCACCGTAAAGGGAAATATTGTGAACGAAACCAATCGTCAAAATTATCCTTTTGGTTATTTTCGCCTTTCAGAAGTAGACAGTACTTCATATCTGGTAGACTAATGAAACACACGAATAAGCAATTACTGGGAAAAGGTTTAAAGTTTTTGGGAGGGGCGCTTCCTCTTTCGGCTTTGGGTCCCATTGTGTTATTTTCAGCATTCAACAACAAGGAGCATCCTCTTTATATTCCTGTACTAATCTTTGGGCTCCTGGCTTTTACAGCTGCTATATTCCTTATGTTTAAAGGAATATTGACTATAATAAAAGCCCTTTTCGACTAAGCGGGGCCTGAGATTTTAAATTCTTCGGAAGGATATTTCCTAAATTTTTATTTCGCATACAAATACTCCTGAAGATACGCTGGCTGAAGCGATGAGCCTAATTCATCCTGCACGCGATTCAGCACAAATCTTTTCGGGCGGTGAAAAATAAGTACGGACTTTTCTGCCGTTGGGATCTTAGTTCAAAGATTAGCTCGATTGCTGTTCACTTTACTCCAAAAAAAAGACCCTTACATTGCTGTAAAGGTTTTTTCAAAAACAAGGCGGTGATCCCTCGTCTACCGCTCGGGACAGGCTCTTGATCCCTCTTTTTGGTATACAACAAATGGCCCTAGTCCATATAATAAGAAGTAAATAATCCTCGGGGCAAGCCCCGAGGCATTAGCTAGAATAATTTTAACTCTGGATCATCACTTTTGTGTATGACCTGATATTCTTTTTCGGATCCTTGATTCTTCACATAAGCAGCAATTACCTTCTCATTACTATGCCGGCCTACTGTATTGATATAGAATCCACTTCCCCAAAATGCACCTCCCCATAAGGCTCTTTTAACTCCAGGTGCTTGAGCAAAAATTTCTCTTGCAGTTATACTTTTTACTGTTCTGGCTATTTTTGTGGGACTATAAGTGGGAACACTCTGCAAAAGAAAGTGAACATGATTCTTGTCTGAACCTATTTCTAAAAAATGAATTTCATATCGATCTTCTATTCCCATGCATGTCTTCTTTAGTATTCGATCAACTTTAGGACTTAAAACATGTCGACGATATTTAGTTGAACACACCAGATGGTAAAGCAACAAAGAAACATTATGACTTTTATGGATGTGTTTACTTGAGCTCACGCTCAAAGATTACTATTTTTTTCACGCGAGGCAAGCCTCGGGGTATTTACCCTCCTAGAATAAAAAAAGCACCTATCTTTCGATAAGTGCTTTTCAAAAACAAGGCGGTGACATACTCTCCCACAAATAGCAGTA
>NZ_JBSYGH010000016.1:0-58536 GCF_054121495.1 Salegentibacter haimaensis | reverse complement strand
AGCTTTCATACCATGAAAATAATACTATCCTGAATTATTTCCAATAAAAAAGAGACTGCCTTTTCAGACAGCCTCTTGTTATTTAGTTTAAAAGGCAGCTTTATTAGCTGGCTTTCATTTCGTGTACCTGGGCTTTAGTCTCGTGAACTTTAGCCTTGGGTTTAGAGCTTGTTAAATTAGCTTTAGATCGGTCTTTAAGGGCTTTAGCCTTGTTGCTTATTGAATCTGAAAATCTGTTCCAGCTTCCTTTGGCATCTTCCAGATAATTATCTCCGGTTTGAGCGATAGATTTACGGGTGTCTACTCCTTTTTTAGGAGCGAAAAGTACTCCAAGAGCTGCACCGGCAGCTGCGCCTGATAATAATCCTACTAGCAATTTTCCTGCTTTCATCGGTTTAAGTTTTAAATTATTGGTTCAATTTTTCTTTGAAGTAAAATTACTTGAAAGGCCGATTGTCGCCATAATTTTGGAGTTAAGTTATACATAAACTTTGTGAAGGATTCCAAAGATTTTTAACAAAATTGGCTGATTATATCTCTGCAAACCTCTTAAGAAGATGCCGAACCCTATCGGTATCTTCAACATAATAGCGGGCACTGGTTTTTTTAATTCCTACTTTAACCGTGTAGGCATCTTCCGGAAGTTCAGAAAACATATATTCATCTGTCCAGTCATCGCCAATGGCAAAGATGAAATCGTATTCATTGGAAACCAGTTTTTTGGTAGCGGCTTTGCCTTTATTTACCCCGCTGCTTTTTATCTCCAGAACTTTATTACCCTCCAGCACGCTAAGGCCGTGATTGGAAATGAGTTCCTTGAGTACCGAAGCCAGTTCGCTGGCTCTAATTTCTCCCAGTTCTGGATCGGCCTTGCGATAATGCCAGGCTAAAGAATAGTTTTTGTCTTCTATAAAGGTTCCTGGGGTGCGGTCTACGAAATTTTCAATCACAGGTCTTACCGCTTCCATCCAGTCGCTTTTTACATTTTCAGACAACTCCCATTCTTTGTTCTTATCACGCATCCAAACCCCGTGTTCTGAAATTAGATCTACGGGAATTTCCTGCCACCAGGTTCCCAAAGTATCTTTATCCCGGCCGCTTATGAGAATTACATCGGTATTTTCCTGTTCATTGAGTTGTGCTACCAGTTCGATAAGTTCGGCATCTGGTCTTGCTTTCTCGGGTTTGTCGGTGAAATTCACCAGGGTACCATCATAATCCAAAAACAACACCCTGCGATTTGCATTTTTATAAGTGTTTAATATTTCTTCTGATAGGTTCCTGGAAATTCGGGTGGCTTTTACTGCATCACGGTTTTCCCTGGTATTGCGAAGGGAATTCATAAAATCGGTAGCCCATTTTTCAACGCTGTAGCGTTTTAATCGTTTTTGAAGCAATTTGTTTCTTTGTATTTGCTCTTCTTCTGGCATTTCTATAGCCTGCTTTAATGCAGAGGCGATTTGCTCAAAATTATTAGGATTGATAATTAAGGCTTCATTCATCTCGTGGGCAGCTCCCGCCATTTCACTTAAGATTAATACCCCGGTATGATTGGTTCGCGTGGCGATATATTCTTTAGCCACCAGGTTCATACCATCCCGAATTGGGGTAAGCAGGGCAATATCACAGGAGGTATAAAGGTCTATAAGATTATCAAAAGGCATAGACCGATAGAAATACCAAATTGGCGTCCAGCTAACGGTTGAAAACTTTCCGTTAATACGGCCTACCAGTTCATCGATTTCCCGCTTCAGTAACTGATATTGAGGTACATTGCTACGCGAGGGTACGGCAAGCATCACAAGTCTCACCTTTTCAATATATTCCGGGTTTTTTTCCAGAAAATATTCAAATGCCCTTATTCTATGTGCGATTCCTTTTGAATAATCCAACCTGTCTATACTTAGAATAAGTTTGGCATCGGGCGTGGCCTTTAGATGGTGGTCTAGCCTGCGCTGTAATTCAGATTGGTCTTCTGCAGTATTTTCGAAATGCTCGAGGGCCGCTTTTTCAAATTTGTTGTAGTCTATTCCCATAGGGAAACTGTCTACCTTCACAATTCTGTCTGGCAGGGTGATTTTGTTGAAATCTACCTGATGTCTAAGAATGCGACTTACGGCGCTCAAAAAATGCCGTTCATAATCGTAGGTGTGAAATCCAATAAGATCGGCACCCAACATTCCTTTTAGTACCTCATCGCGCCAGGGCAGGGTTCTAAAAACCTCGTATGAAGGAAAGGGAATATGATTAAAAAACCCGATAACTGCTTCCGGAGCCTGCTGGCGAATCATATCGGGCACCAACAGGAGTTGGTAGTCGTGCACCCAAATTTCATCACCTTCAGTATAATGCTTTAAAACCTCATCGGCGTATTTCTGATTCACCTGCCTGTAGATTTCCCAATATTCCTGTTCGGCCTCGGTATATTCCATAAAATAATGGAACAGTGGCCAGATGGTGCGATTACTGAAACCGTAATAAAAGCCGTCTATTTCATTAGAAGTTAAATTAACTGCAATGCATTTTTCTTCTTTGGCTTTTTGGGCTACTTCATCCAGTAAATTTTCTGGAATTTCTTCTTCGGTTAAACCACTCCAGCCAATCCAGATGCTATCACCCGCCTGGTGAAAAGATTTAAGGCCGGTAGCCAATCCTCCCACGCTGGGAGTCACTTCCAGATTATTGTTTTCTAAATTAATTTGTAAGGGTAAACGGTTGGAAATTATAATGGTTTTACTCATAATTAAATGCTAATGCTGTTGCTGCGAATTTGATTTTTATTAAATTTCCGAAAATCGTAGCACACAACCTCACATTTAAAAGAACTTTAAGACTCTATGGATAACCTCGATTATGGTATAATTGGAAACTGTAAAAGCGCTGCTCTCATCTCAAAAACCGGGTCTTTAGACTGGTGTTGCCTGCCTAATTTTAATTCGGAAGCAATTTTTGCCAAAATTCTTGATGAGGCTAAAGGGGGGAGCTTTGAGATTATTGTCGATGATGCATACAATATTTCACAGGAATATCTCTGGGAAACCAATATTCTAAGTACGGTTTTCGACAACGGGACCGATGCTTTTCAACTTATAGATTTTATGCCTCGTTATCAAAGAGAAGACGGCAGTTTTTACGCTCCGCCAGATGTGATTCGGTTTTTCAGGTTGCTGAAGGGAAAACCAAAATTTAGAATTAAATACGATCCCAGGCTTAATTTTGCCCGGGAGAGTACCTATACAGATCATAAGCTCTCTTATCTGAAGAGTTATACTAAAAAGGGAAAATATGACTCCTTGTATTTCTATTCGAGTTTAGATCTTCAATCTATCCTGGATGAGGCAGAGATCACCTTAACCTCCAATGCGTATTGCTTGCTAGGCTATCATGAAAAACTGGTCACCCAATCTTTAGATCGTTGCTATCTCAAATTTCAGCGAACCAAAACCTATTGGATGAACTGGAGTGCCAAGACCACGAGGTATTCAGAATATTCGAATGAAATTATGCGAAGCGCACTTGTACTTAAGGCTTTAAGTTTTAAAAAATCGGGTGCGGTTTTGGCGGCAGCTACCACCTCATTGCCTGAAACGATTGGCGAGGAGCGTAACTGGGATTACAGATTTTGTTGGATTCGCGACGCCTCTATGGTGATAAAGGTGATGGCCGGGCTGGGCCATATGGAATCGGCGCAGGAGTTTTTACAATTTATTCTTGACCTAATTCCCGATAAGGATGAGAAAATACAGATTATGTATGGGATAAACGGTGAAAAAGAACTCACCGAGCATATTCTGGATCATTTGGATGGGTATAAGGGTTCTAAACCCGTACGTACCGGAAACGCCGCTTATATTCAGAAACAAAACGATATCTACGGAATTTTGATGGAGGTGATCTACCAACAATTTTTGCAGTTTGAAACCTCTTTAGAAAATTCTGAAGAACTCTGGACCGTGGTTCGCGGTATCGTGAATATTGTCGAGGAGCACTGGCAGCAACCCGATAAGGGAATTTGGGAATTGCGTACCGAAGACCGGCATTTTGTATTTTCTAAATTACTCTGCTGGGTGGCCGTAGACCGGGCTATTAAAATAGGAGAGGTGCTGCGAATGGGCGTAAATGATACCAAATGGAAATCACTTAGGGCCGAGATCTATTCAGATATCTACAATAACGGTTGGAACGATGAAATTGAAGCCTACACCCAATCTTATGGCTCCAAAGACCTGGATGCTTCTACTTTGTTAATGGAAGCATACGGATTTATTGACGCCCGTGATCCCCGTTTTGTGAAAACCGTACAGGCTACCGAACGTGAACTTTGTAAAGATGGGCTTATGTATCGCTACAAAAACCGTGATGACTTTGGAGAACCAACCTCTTCCTTTACGATTTGCACCTTCTGGTTAATCGACAGTTTGTATAAAATTGGAGAACGCGATAAGGCAAAGAAAATGTTCGATCAGTTACTAAGTTACAGCAACCATTTAGGGCTGTTTAGTGAAGATATAGATTTTGAAACCAAGCGTTTGCTGGGGAATTTTCCGCAGGCTTATTCGCATTTGGCGCTCATTGAAACCGCCGCTAATTTTAGTAAAGGCCTTGGTGTTGAAGAAGATATGCCAACCGCATTTTAAAATTTACTGATCTTTTCCTGAGCTATCTTCATTCTCAATGCTAATACGGGTACGGGGAAGACTTTCCGGATAATTTTTCTGAAGAAATTCCAGGAGTTTTTCCCGAACATAAACCCGAAGTTCCCAGGCCGTACCACTGTCTCTGGCGCTCATAAGAGCTCTTATTTGTACCGTTTTTTCTGTGGTATCGGTGACCTGCAGCACGTTTACCTTGCCATCCCAATGTTTGGACGCCTTGAGCAACTTTCCAAGTTCTTCACGCAGGGCTTCAAATGGTACCCGGTAATCGGTATAAATAAATACGGTGCCCATTATTTCTGAAGAATTCCGGGTCCAGTTTTGAAAGGTGTTTTCGATGAAAAAAGTGGAGGGAACCACCAACCTGCGTTGATCCCAAATTTTTACCACTACATAAGTGAGCGTGATTTCTTCAATGCGACCCCATTCCCCATCAACAATTACCACATCATCAAGGCGTATGGGTTGGGTAATGGCAATCTGTATACCTGCGAGCAAAGTACCAATCGCTTTTTGAGCCGCAAGCCCAATTATAATCCCTGCTATCCCGGCCGAGGTCAATAGGCTTAGACCTATAGATCTTATGCTGTCAAAACTCATTAGCGCAATTCCAACCGCTAAAAGAATGATGATGAATATGATGATATTCTCCAGGATCATAAACTGGGTATAAACCTTTCTGGCCTTTAGATTATCCTGTGTGGAAACATCATATCTTTTAAGCATTCGGTTTTTAAACACTCGAAGCAGGCTTATGATTATCCAGGTGATACTCAAGATAAACCCCAGAATACTTAAATGCCGGGCTATTTCATAACTGGTATCGAATCGGAAAACTTTGCTTAAAACGGCCAGCTGCAGGAAAAGTGAAATTAGAAATACAACCAGGGGTACCCGAATGCGTTTGGCAAAGCCAACCGGGAGAATGTTACGCGGATCTTTTCCAATTTTTTTAAGCAGGAAAAATATAAAAGCAAATCCCGCTACAACAAAGAGAATACCGGCAATTAAAGCATAGAGGATATTGATTTCTGCTTCTGGCATATGTTACAACTACATTCTAAAATTATTAAAAATCAATTGCCTGGAGAACCCTTTGATAGGAATTAAAACTATTTTAACCAAAAAGGCCATTCCCGGTTAAGGAAATGGCCTTTAAAAATTCAAAAAATGGACAATCTTAAAAAACGTATTTATTTTCTGAAGTAAGTTTCTCTGCAATGCTGTTTCTTAAAGCTACCACATTAGGCATATTTTCATATTTGGTGAAACGCTTTAAGCCCATAAGCATCATTCGTTGTTCGTCACCTTCAGCAAAAGAAACGATACCTTCTTTAGCTTTTTGGCTCACGGTCTCAACGGCGTGATACAGGTAAAGTTTCGCCATTGCGATTTGCTCTTTCTGGCTATCTTCTCCAAAGCGTTTTGCATTTTTCTCGGCTCTCAAAATTCCACTTTCGGCCATATAGGTTTCAATTAGAATATCTGAAGCCGCCAAAAGCAATTGCTGATGTTGTTCCAAATCTGGACCAAATTTCTGAACTGCGCTTCCGGCAACCATAAAAAACACTTTTTTCAGTTTTTTGATCATTTCTTTCTCTTCAGCGAACAATTCAGAATAATCTGGCTTGTCAAATGAAGGGATTCCGGTTAGTTCATCGGCTACAGCCTGGGCAGGTCCCAGAAGGTCTACGTGGCCTTTCATCGCTTTTTTAATGAGCATCCCCACGGCTAACATTCGGTTAATCTCGTTGGTTCCTTCATAAATTCGCGCGATTCGGGCATCTCTCCAGGCAGATTCCATCGGGGTATCGGCCGAGAAGCCCATACCTCCAAAAATTTGAATTCCTTCATCGCTGCAGTTCTGAATATCTTCAGAACAGGCCACCTTCAAGATAGAACATTCGATCGCATATTCTTCAAAAGTCTTTAATTCGGCATCGCTATGAGATTCCCCGTTTTCAAGACGCAGGTTAATTCTGTCCTCAATATTTTTAGCCGCGCGGTAATTTGCTGCTTCTCCAACCCAGGCTGAAGTTGCCATTTCGGCTAATTTCGACTTAATCGCTCCAAATTTGGCAATTGGGGTTTTAAACTGAACTCGATCATTGGCGTATTTCACAGCGACATCGGTTACTCTTCGTTGAGCGTCAAGGGTGGCTGAAGCCAGTTTAATTCGGCCCACGTTAAGCGCGTTCATCGCGATTTTAAAACCGTTTCCACGTTCAGACAACATATTTTCAACCGGCACCATAGTGTCATTGAAAAACACCTGTCGGGTAGAGGAGGAGTGGATTCCCAGCTTTTTCTCTTCTTCACCAAAAGTAATTCCGTTTGGATTCTCCTTGTCGTATTCTACTATAAAACCGGTAATGTATTTATCGTCTTCAATTCTGGCAAAAACGATAAAAACATCTGCAAATCCCGCATTGGAGATCCACATTTTCTGCCCGTTTATTTTATAGTGTTTCCCGTCTTGGGTAAGCTCGGCTTTGGTTTTTCCTGAATTCGCATCACTTCCGGCGCCAGGTTCGGTTAAGCAATAGGCTCCAAACCATTCTCCGGTTGCCAATTTCGGAACGTATTTTTTGCGTTGCTCCTCATTTCCGTAGAGTAAAATTGGCAGAGTACCTATCCCGGTATGGGCGCCAAAGGCAGTAGCAATAGACCCGGTTGCGCCCGAGATATAATCACAGACCAACATGGTTGAAACGAAGCCCATTCCAAGGCCATCGTAGTCTTCGGGAACTGCCACACCAAGGAAGCCCAGCTCGCCGGCTTTTTGCATTACCTCTTCGGTAAGGGCGTAATTTTTCTTTTCAAATTCTTCCTTTTTTGGCCAAACTTCGCGATCTATGAATTCCTTAACCGAATCCCGCATCATTTGCTGTTCTTCGGTGAAATCTTCAGGAGTAAATATATCTTCAGCTTTGGTATCCTTTACAAGGAATTGCCCACCGCGTAGTAATTCTTTTTTATTTTCTTGTGTTTTCATTTTTAAAGCCCCCTATCCCCCGAAGGGGGAAAACCTATTAGGAGGAAAATAGGATTTTAGTTCTTTTTTCTTAATTCTATTCAATAATTCCTCCCCTTTGGGGAGGCCAGGTGGGGCCCATTAAAAAACCTCATAAACTCCGGCGGCACCCTGCCCGGTTCCCACGCACATAGTGACCATGGCGTATTTATCTTTCAGGCTGCGTTTTTGCATTTCATCAAAAATTTGAACTGAAAGTTTGGCCCCGGTACAGCCCAGCGGGTGTCCCATAGAAATAGCACCTCCGTTAGGATTAACTTTTTCTGGGTTCAGCCCAAGTTCTCTGATTACGGCCAGCGACTGGGAAGCAAATGCTTCGTTTAATTCGATAAGTTCCAGGTCATCCTGCTTGATACCAGCCATTTTCACAGCTTTTGGAATAGCATCTACAGGACCAATTCCCATAATTCTTGGAGGAACTCCAACAGCTGTATAACTCACTAATCTCGCAATGGGCTCCAAATTAAGTTCTTTCACCATTTCTTCACTCATCACCATAACGAAAGCTGCACCATCGCTCATTTGTGAAGAATTCCCTGCAGTTACACTACCGCCCTCGGCAAAAACAGGTCGTAGTTTTCCCAATACTTCCTTAGAAGTATCTGCCCGCGGGCCTTCATCTTTATTTACCGTATAGGTTTTGGTTTGTTTCTTTCCATCTTTGCCCACAAATGTTTCCTCAACATCTATAGGAACAATTTGCTCCTGAAAGCGGTTTTCTTCCTGGGCTTTCAAAGCTTTTTGATGGGAATTGTAGGCAAACTCGTCCATATCTTCACGGGAAACCTTGTATTTTTCGGCTACAGCTTCGGCGGTGAGGCCCATTCCCCAGTAATAATCTTCATTACCTTCTTTGGCAACTTTATAATTTGGTACGGGTTTATAGCCTCCCATTGGGATATAGCTCATACTTTCGGCACCACCGGCGATAATACAATCGGCCATTCCACTTTGGATTTTTGCCGTGGCGATAGCGATGGTTTCCAGGCCTGAAGCACAATACCGGTTTACGGTCATTCCGGGGACTTTATCGGTTTTAAGTCCCATAAGGGAAATTAACCGGCCCACGTTTAGACCCTGCTCGGCCTCGGGCATTGCATTACCTACAATTACATCATCAATACGACTTTTGTCAAATTCGGGTAATTGTTTCATCATATATTCTATGGTTTCAGCCGCCAAATCGTCGGGCCGCTTAAACCTGAACACCCCGCGAGGAGCCTTCCCCACGGCTGTTCTGTATGCTTTTACTATGTATGCTGTCTTATTCATATTCTGCCCCCTAGCCCCCGAAGGGGGAATTCCTATTAGGGGTGGATAGGATTTTAATTCGACATTAATTTTTAAAGAACAATCTCTCCTCCCCTTCGGGGAGGCTGGGAGGGGGTTTTAATTTCTAAGCGGCTTTCCTTTCTTCAACATATGCTGAAGTCTTTCCAAAGTTTTTCGTTCTCCGGTTAGAGACAGGAATGCTTCCCGCTCCAAATCAAGAAGGTATTGTTCACTTACTTTTTGAGGTTCAGAAAGATCTCCCCCGGCCATTACATAGGCCAGTTTGTTGGCGATCTTTTTGTCGTGGTCGCTTATATATTTTCCGGCATTCATTTGGTCGGTTCCTACCAGGAAGGCACCCAGGGCCTGTTTCCCAAGCACCTTGATGTCGGTTCGGTGAATTGGTTGGGTATAACCGTTTTCGGCCATAAGCAAAGCGTGTTTTTTGGCAATAGCCAACTGCCTGTCTGGGTTCACCACCACGATATCTTTACCTTTCTGAAGAATGTTGAGGTCATAAGCCTCGTGTGCCGAAGTTGATACCTTAGCCATACCTATGGTCAGGAAATGTTCTCTAAGTCGGTTAAGCTCCACATCATCCTTTTCGTAGGTGTCGGCAGCTCTAACGGTCATCTCTTTAGATCCGCCACCACCGGGAATCACACCAACGCCAAACTCTACCAGTCCAATATAGGTTTCAGCAGCGGCTACAACCTTATCGGCGTGCAGAGAAAGTTCACAGCCACCACCAAGGGTCATTGCGTGAGGTGCGGCAACGGTTGGGATAGAGGAGTAGCGCATACGCATCATGGTATCCTGGAAGTATTTAATGGCCATATTAAGCTCATCATATTCCTGCTCTACGGCCATCATAAAGATCATTCCGATATTTGCACCAACAGAGAAGTTTTTCCCGTTGTTAGCTACTACCAGTCCCTGATAGTCTTTTTCGGCAATATCCAGGGCCTTATTTATGCCGTCAAGTACATCACCTCCAATAGAATTCATCTTACTTCTGAATTCCACGTTTAAAATACCATCACCCAGGTCTTCAACCACAACACCGCTGTTCTTGAAAACTTCTTTAGATTCGCGTATGTTGTCTAAAATAATAAACGCATCCTGGCCTGGAACTTTCACGTGTTCCTTCTTCGGAATATCGTAATAATAAGTATTTCCTTCTTTTACCTTATAAAATGATTCCTTTCCGCTTTCGAGCATTTCATTAACCCAGGCAGCAGGTTTTTTACCTTCAGCCTCAATAAGCTCCAGTCCTTTTTTTACGCCTACAGCGTCCCAAATCTGGAATGGCCCGTGCTCCCAGCCAAATCCGGCTTTCATAGCATCATCGATTTTGTAAAGTTCATCGGTGATTTCGGGGATGCGGTGAGATACATAGGCAAAAAGAGCTCCGAAGCTTTTACGGTAAAACTCTCCGGCTTTATCCTCGCCATTAATCAATACTTCAAACCGGTCTACGACATTATCTATAGATTTTGTCTGCTCCAGAGTAGCGAATGAAGCCTTTTTCTGATCGCGATATTCCAGGCTATCTAAATCCAGCGATTTAATAGTGCTGGAACCGTCGTCATTCTTTATTTTTTTATAAAATCCCTGTCCGCTTTTACTGCCGTACCATTCGTTATCCATCATGGTTTGAATAAAATCGGGCAGTGCAAAAAGCTCGTTTTCTTCATCTTCGGGTACACCTTTGTGCAGCCCGTTGGCTACATGCACTAACGTATCTAAACCAACCACATCTACGGTTCTAAAAGTGGCCGATTTCTGGCGTCCAATTACAGGACCGGTGAGTTTGTCTACCTCTTCAATGGTCATTCCCATATCTTTCACGGTATGGAAAAGACTCATAATGCTGTATATTCCAATTCGGTTTCCGATAAAGGCCGGAGTATCTTTAGCTACGACCGATTTCTTTCCGAGGAATTTTTCACCGTATTCATTTAAAAATTCAAGAACTTCAGGTTTGGTATCTGGCCCGGGAATGATCTCGAAAAGTCTTAAATATCGCGGTGGATTGAAAAAGTGGGTTCCGCAGAAATGTTTTCTGAAATCTTCGCTGCGGCCTTCATTCATTTGCTGAATTGGAATTCCTGAAGTATTCGAGGTGATTAAAGTTCCCGGTTTTCGGTGTTTCTCAAGGTTTTCGAAAACCTGTTTTTTGATATCCAGACGCTCTACTACTACCTCTATAATCCAGTCTACTTCAGAAACTTTTGAAATATCATCTTCCAGGTTTCCTGTTTGAATTCGGCTGGCAAATTTTTGATGATAAATAGGAGAGGGTTTCGATTTTAGAGCGCTTTGAAGAGATTCATTTACGATTCTATTGCGAACAGATTTGTCTTCTAAACTAAGACCCTGTTTCTTCTCTTTGTCATTTAACTCCCCGGGAACTATGTCCAGCAGGAGCACTTCTACGCCAATATTGGCAAAGTGACAGGCAATCCCGCTCCCCATAATTCCGGAGCCAATTACCGCCACTTTGTTGATTCTTCTTTTCATATTTCTCGTCTGGTTTTACTAAAAGGTTTTCGTTTTTATTCGTGTCCTGGAGATTATAGAGCTGAATTATTTCAGCGGAATATCCTCCTTATAAATTTTCTTCTCTGCGATGAGGTCCAGGATAGTTTGGGCCACTTTTATAAAGGTTTTTAGATTTTCTTCTGAAACCGATTCTTTTACAGCTTCGTCAAATCGCAACACCACCTTTTTGGAATACTCCCTCATTTCCTTACCAAAATCGGTGAGATTTAACAACACACTTCTCCCGTCTTTCGGATTCTTTCTTCGTTCTATAAGACCTTTGTCTTCCATAGTTTTTAAAATTCTGGAAAGGCTGGTGGCCTCCATTCCCATTTTTGGACCCAGGGAAGTAGATGGGGTGCCTTTTTCAGGATCTATACTTAAAAGAGCAAAGCCGGTCGCCATAGTGCTGCCCGCCTTTCCTGCTTCTTCATTATACATTTTGGAAACCGCCATCCAGGTGGCTCTCAGAACATAATCTATGGTTTTTTCCTTCATTTTGAGGTCTTGAATCTCAAAGTTACTAAAAAATATTATGCACGCATAATAAATTAAGCTAAATTTAAAAATCCATCGCTAATCCTTTAAATTTAAATGAATTGCATAAAAAAACTCCCCGATTTCGGGGAGTTTAACTTGAAATTAATAAATTATGAGGTAGACCTTATAATCGGGAAATATTTATAAATTAAATATGTCCATAGATTTTGTTATACTTATCTATGTAGATTTCTTTGATATTTCGGCGTTTAAGTTTCATAGTAGGAGTGAGGTGCCCTTCTTCAATTCCCCAAACCTCCGGGGTTAGTTCGATCACCTTTATTTTCTCCCATTTTCCGAATTTTTCATTGTAGAAATCAACTTCTTCCTGAATTCTTTGCTTTACCTGGTCGTTTTCGGAAATGGCTTTATTAGAGCCGTCACCAAGGTCGATATTTTTGCGCTTGGCCCACTCCTGAAGGAATTCAAAATTTGGCTGGATCAAAGCTGCAGGCATTTTTTCTCCATCTCCAATCACCATGATTTGTTCTATAAACCGGGATTGCTTCATCGTATTTTCGATGATTTGAGGAGCCACATATTTTCCTCCTGAAGTTTTGAACATCTCCTTCTTACGGTCGGTGATTTTCAGGAAGCCGTCTTTGTCGAGTTCCCCAATATCTCCTGTATGAAAATATCCGTCTCCATTAATTACCTCTTTGGTCTTTTCAGGTTCTTTGTAGTAGCCCAGCATTACATTAGGACCTTTACAAAGAATTTCACCGTCTTCGGCAATTTTCACCTCTACGTTTTCAATTGGTTTTCCAACAGTTCCAATTCTAAAGTTATAGTTTCGCTGGTCGTTTACGGCGATTACCGGTGAAGTTTCGGTAAGCCCGTAGCCTTCCATTACCGGAATTTCAGCAGCCGCAAAAACTCTTGCCAGCCTTGGCTGCAAGGCAGCCGAACCTGAAACTATAAGTTCTATATTTCCGCCAAGACCTTCTTTCCATTTTGAGAAAATAAGTTTTCGCGCAAGGGATAAGCGGGTTTCATACCACCAGCCATTGGCCCGGTAAGGTTCAAATTCCAAACCTAATTCTACCGCCCAGAAGAATAATTTCTGCTTTATTCCTCCAAGATCAGATCCCTTTGCGATGATTTTATCATATACTTTTTCCAGCAATCTTGGTACTGCCGATATCACGTGCGGTTTTACTTCCTTTAAGTTATCGCTTATCTTTTCGATAGATTCAGCAAAATGAATAGATACCGAATAATATTGATATAGATAAAGAATCATTCTTTCAAAAATGTGACATACCGGTAAAAAACTTAGTGATACATAAGTACCCACTTCAAACGGAACCCGGGTAGCACTGCCAATCACGTTACTTACAATATTATTATGAGAGAGCATCACCCCCTTCGGTCTTCCGGTAGTTCCTGAAGTATAGATTAAAGTAGCCAAATCTTCAGGTTTTACAGCCTCTTTTAATTTTTCTACCTCGTCCTGACTGGCTTTGTCTTCCCCAAGTTTTAAAACCTCAGTCCAATTCTTACATCCCGGGATCTCATCAAAACAGTAAACTTCTTTAAGTTGAGTGTTTTGCTGAATTTTACGAACCTTTTCCAACACCTCAGTATCTGATACAAAACAGTAAATCGCTTCACTGTGGTTGATTACATACTCATAATCTTCTTCAGAAATAGTTGGGTAGATAGGAACATTTTGAGCTCCGAGTTGCATAACCCCAATATCAACCACATTCCATTCGGTGCGGTTAGTTGTGGAGATCACTGCAATTTTATCATTGGGTTTTACCCCCAGGCTAAGCAACCCACGGCTAATGGCGTTGGCCTGATCTATATATTCCTGGGTAGAAAGAGCCTTCCATTGGCCTTTATATTTAGTTACTAAAGATTTCTCCAGGGGGAAATTTTCCTTTTGGTAATAGGGAAAATCAAAAAGTCTTGTTGGTTGATTCATTTGTTTGGAATTAGGATATGCCTTGCAAAATAGCAAAAAAGTGGTCTATTTCAAATTGATTTTTTAAAACAAGCTTGTTTTTTTAATGCATATTTAATTTTCTGTTACAGAATCGATGATTTTTAAGTCAGAACCGATAAACTTTTAACAAAAAATCCCGGTACTTATACAGTGCCGGGATTAAAAGTTTTGATTCAAATTTTATTTTTTAAACCACTCTCTTGCATTTACAAAAGCCTGCAACCAGGGAGAAACTTCATCTTTTCTTCCCTTAGGATAATGCGCCCAGTTCCAGGGGAAAGTTGAACGTTCCAAATGAGGCATCATCACCAGGTGTCTTCCGGTCTTATCGGTTAACATTGCAGCATTGTAGTGAGAGCCGTTTGGATTCGCAGGGTATCCCTCATAGCCATATTTGGCCGGGATGTCATACTTATCTTCTTCATAAGGAAAACTAAATTTCCCTTCACCATGTGCTGCCCAAATCCCCAGTTTGCTTCCCGCCATATTCGAAAGCATTACAGAGTTATTCTCCTGAATTTCTACTGAAGTAAAATTACATTCGAATTTATGAGATTCGTTATGCAGCATTTTTGGTTTCTGCTCGTGATCGGTATTGATTAGCCCTAATTCTATGAATAGCTGACACCCATTACAAACCCCCAGTGATAGAGTATCTTCTCTTTTGAAGAAATTCTCCAGGGCAGATTTTGCCTTTTCGTTATATAAAAATGCTCCGGCCCAACCCTTTGCACTTCCTAAGACATCTGAATTCGAGAAGCCGCCAACGGCAGCGATAAACTGAATATCTTCCAGATTTTCACGGCCCGAAATCAAATCGGTCATATGAACGTCTTTCACCTCAAAGCCGGCCAGGTGCATTGCCCTTGCCATCTCGCGTTCAGAATTCGAGCCTTTTTCACGAATGATCGCGGCTTTAATGCCTCCCCCGGGGCCTCCGAAGGAGGGGAGTTTTCCGGTAAAGTTCTCAGGGAATTTAAATTCCAGCGGCTGATTTTTATAATTTTCAAAACGCTCGGTAGCTTTGTCTATGCCGCTTTGTTTTTTATCTAAAAGGAAAGAGGTTTTATACCAAATATCCCTGAGCCCGGGGATATTAAAACTCAATTTTTCTCCGGAATTCTCGATGCTTAGCGTATCGCCCTCCACGACCTTACCAATTTTAAAGAATTCGATGTTATGTTCTTTCAAAATCGCTTCAGCTGAAGCATCTTGTAACTGAAATACAATTCCGCAGTTTTCGCTAAAAAGCAATTTAACCGAATCTTTTTCATTTAAAGAGGCTAGGTCCAGTTCAGCAGCCAGGTTCACATCAGCAAAACACATTTCCAGCAGGGTAGTAATAAGTCCGCCGGAAGCCACATCGTGCCCGGCAAGAATTTTACCCTCTCTCACCAGTTGCTGAATGCCTGCAAAGGCATCTTTAAACTTTTTGTCGTCTTTTATAGTAGGCACTTCATTGCCTACCTTATTCAGAATTTGAGCAAAAGAAGATCCGCCGAGTTTGAAAGAATCCTGAGAAAGGTTGATATAATAAATATCACCTCCATTTTTGTGTAAAACTGGTTCTACTACTTTGGAAATATCGTTAGAATGCCCGGCAGCCGAAATGATCACAGTTCCGGGAGAAATTACTTCGCCATCCTTATATTTTTGCTTCATCGATAGCGAGTCTTTCCCGGTAGGCACATTAATTCCCAGGGAAATCGAAAATTCAGATACCGCCTGTACGGCTTCATAAAGCCTGGCATCTTCACCTTCATTATTACAGGGCCACATCCAGTTGGCTGAAAGGGAAACCGATTTCAGACCTTTTTCAAGAGGTGCCCACACGATATTGGAAAGCGCCTCGGCAATAGAATTTTTAGACCCTGCTACGGGATCAACCAGGGCAGAGACAGGGGAGTGGCCAATAGAGGTTGCCACCCCTTCTTTTCCGTTATAATCCAGAGCCATCACCCCGCAATTGTTAAGCGGTAATTGTAAAGGCCCTGCGGTTTGCTGTTTAGCTACCCGCCCCGAAACACAGCGGTCTACCTTATTGGTAAGCCAGTCTTTACAGGCCACGGCCTCGAGTTGCAGCACCTTCTCTAAATATTCGTAAATTTTATCGGAAGCATAATGCACTTCTTCATAGGTTCTGTTCACTTTTTTATCGGTCATCACCGTTTTGGGAGAACTGCCAAACATATCGGCCAGGTCTAAATCCATAGGCTTCTGTCCCGATTTTTTTCCTTCAAAGGTGAATTTATGATCTCCGGTTACATCGCCCACTTCATACATTGGGGAGCGCTCCCTGTCGGCTACCTTCCGAAGAATTTCAAGATTGTTTTCACCTATTACCAGTCCCATTCGCTCCTGGGATTCGTTCCCGATAATTTCTTTGGCAGATAGGGTTGGATCTCCAACCGGAAGTGCATCCAGATCTATATTCCCGCCAGTTTCTTCTACCAGTTCGCTAAGACAATTTAAATGTCCTCCCGCACCGTGATCGTGGATAGAAACTATAGGGTTTTCTTCGCTTTCCACCATTCCTCTTATAGCATTGGCGGCGCGTTTTTGCATTTCTGGATTAGATCGCTGAATCGCGTTTAGTTCGATCCCGCTGCTGAATTCGCCGGTATCTGCAGATGAAACGGCTGCTCCACCCATCCCGATGCGGTAGTTCTCACCACCCAGCACTACGATTTTATCTCCTTTTTTAGGAATGTCTTTTTGCGCCTGTTCTGCTTTTCCGTAGCCTACACCACCGGCAAGCATAATCACCTTATCATAACCCAGGCTACGATTGTGCTCGGCGTGTTCGAAAGTTAAAACCGAACCAGCAATTAGAGGTTGCCCGAATTTATTTCCAAAGTCTGAAGCTCCGTTCGAGGCTTTTATAAGGATATCCATCGGTGTTTGGTAGAGCCATTCGCGCTCGGCCATTCCGTGTTCCCATTTCCGATCTTTATCGAGTCGGGAATAGGAGGTCATGTAGACAGCAGTTCCCGCCAGGGGAAGCGAACCTTTTCCTCCTGCCAGCCGGTCGCGAATCTCGCCGCCGCTCCCGGTAGCAGCCCCGTTAAAGGGTTCTACCGTAGTTGGGAAATTATGAGTTTCAGCCTTAAGAGAGATTACCGAATCGAAATCTTTATTTTCATAATATTCAGGCACATCGGGCTTTTTAGGTGCGAATTGCTGCACCCGTGGACCTTTTACGAAGGCTACATTATCTTTATAAGCCGAAACTATATCGTTGGGATTTTCTTCGGAAGTTTTTCTAATCATTTTAAAAAGCGACTCGCTTTTCTCTTCACCATCGATCACAAATGTTCCATTGAAAATTTTATGGCGGCAATGTTCTGAATTCACCTGAGAAAATCCGAATACCTCAGAATCGGTTAAATTTCTTCCCAGTTTTTTGACCAGGCCTTCAAGGTATTCAACTTCTTCGGCGTTTAGTGCTAAACCTTCCTGCTGGTTGTAGGCTTCGATATCTTCAATCTCAATAATAGGATTGGGATTAATGTGAATATCGAAAATATCCTGGTCGAGCACTTCATATTTTTGCGACAGCATCGGGTCGAAATCGTGAAAATTGCGGTCAACCTTCAGAAATTCTTCAATGCGTATGATACCTTTAATTCCCATATTCTGGGTGATCTCCACTGCATTGGTACTCCAGGGGGTAATCATCGCGGCACGGGGGCCAACAAAAAAATCTGCCAGGGCAGATTTGTTGAGTTGTTGGGTATTTCCAAAAAGCCAGTTAAGTTTAGTGATGTCCTGGGCCGTTAGGTTAGTATGCGTTTCTACAGCATAGACCCTGGCCGACTTGGTTCCGAAGAAAAGAATCATTCGAGTTGTTTTGTGTTGTTTGAGAAAGCACAAATTTAGGTTTTTTCGGGAGAATAAAAGAGGCCTGAGAATATAAAAATCCGGGTCTGCAATTTGCGTGATTATGCCTAATATTTTCCGAGGTCATTGGTAGTATTCATCTCAAAAACTTCCCATTCGCCAGCATCAAAATTTGTATTGGGCACCTGTGCACTTTTTTTGCGGCGAAGACTTAGATCCATTCCAAAATTTTCTGAATTATTAAATTCTCCAATCACATCGAGGAGGTTTCCATCTTTAAACAACCCAATAGGATCATTCCCATTAAAATCTAATGGAGCGCCATTTTTCAGAATATTGGCAGCTTCCAGGATATCTTCCAGGTCGCTGTTGGCATTGGCTATTACGAAAACATCTCCATCATTTAGCATTCCTTCGAGTTTAAATTCGCTCATCCAGTCTCCGCTGCCGTTTTGTTGTTTTTTGATGGAATAATTTGAGAGGTCCAGGCTGTTTCCGGTTAAATTTACAATCTCAAGGGCTTTGTTGAATGAGCTTCCTTCAATATATTCTGAAAAGAATAAATCTGAGGCCCGGGAACTCCCGTCTACCAGAAATTCCAATGCGGGATCCTCATCACTGCAGGCGATTAAAAAAATGAAAAAAATTAAATAGTAGTTTTTCATAAAGGCAAAATAGGTTAAAGCTTCAGGCTGAAAAACCCTATCCAAAAACCTGAGAAAAACCCGTATTTCAATACTCAGGAAAAGCTGTTAAATTGATGGAAACCAATTAAATGAAGTGTTATGAAATTTTATCTCTACTTACTTAGTCTGCTTTTAGGCAGTTGCACGATTGAAGCCGGGCCAGATCATAAACTCATCGACCTTCGGGTAAATCACTACAAACATACTGCGGTGGGTCTCGACCCTGTTATGGTGATGTTGGTACAGGAAAAAAATCGCATTGGAAATGACCAATGGCAATACCATTACGATGAGATTGAAGGTTTTACTTTTGAAATGGGTTATGTCTACGACCTAAAAGTTAGAAAAGTGAAAATCATTAATCCGCCGGCCGATGCTTCCAGCTTTGTGTATCGCCTGCACAGAATTCAAAGAAAGCAACAGGTGCCTGCAGGCGAGCAATTTCAAATATTACTGCAAAGATCCTTTGGGGAGGCAGGAGCCGAAAGTTATGTTACAGGTTCGCCGGTAGATGGCTTTTATATTCTTGACGAAATTAAAATTGAATGTGGCGCATTATGCGACAAATTAGAGGAAAAACTGGAAAGCGGTGACGAAATTACCGGAGTTTTTGAACATATCGATAATTTTAATCACCGCCTGGTGGGAATTATACCTTAGCTTTTTCGAGTAAAGCCATATAAAATCCGTCGTAGCCCGACTCAGAAGAAAGCACTTTTTCATCTTTGATGAGTTTAAAGTCTTTCCCTGCATCTGAATTCAAGAAAAACTCAACCTGCTGTTGATTTTCTGAAGGTAATACCGAACAGGTGGCATAGACCATTTTACCACCCGGTTTTAGAATTTTTGAATAGCGCTCCAGGATTTCTGCCTGGGTGCGCTTAAGATTTTCAATAAATTCGGGCTGAAGCTTCCATTTGGCATCGGGGTTTCGGCTTAAAACTCCCAGTCCGCTACAAGGGGCATCGATAAGTACCCTATCTGCCGTGCCATACATTTTCTTCACCACCTTGGTAGAATCTATAGGACGGGTCTCGATATTGTGTGCTCCCGCACGTTTCGCCCGGCGTTTGAGTTCTTTAAGTTTATTGCCATAAATATCGGTGGCGATAATCACGCCCTTATTTTCCATAAGTGCGGCCAGGTGTAAACTTTTACCACCGGCACCGGCACAGGTATCTACCACCCGCATTCCGGGTTCTACTTCCAGGAAGTGAGCCACTTTTTGAGAAGAGGCATCCTGCACTTCAAAAAGACCATCTCTAAAAGCCTGTGTTTTGAAGATATTAGCGCGCTCTACTAATTCTAAAGCCTCGGGATAGCCTTTAATATTTTTAGTTTCAAAGCCTTCCTCTTTTAAAATCGCCTGTAATTTGGCGGGGGTGGTTTTTAGAGAGTTAGCCCGAATTATTACGGGTGCCTGCTCGTTAAGAGCGTGGATTTCCTTTTCCCAAATTTTTTCACCTAATTCTTTTACTCCGGTTTCGTCTAACCAATCGGGGATAGATTCACGAATTTTACGGTCTTTGCTAAAACTGTCGAATTTTCCTTTAATTCGTCGGGTAGGGGTTCCTTCAAATTGTGGCCAGTCGGGCAGTTTGATTCCTCTTAATGTGGCCCACACGGTAAATAACCTAAACAGGTTTTCACGATCAAAAGGCTCTTTTACTTCGGCAATTTCGGCATATAAACGCTTCCAACGAACGATATCGTAGGTGGTTTCTGCAATGAAGCTGCGATCCCGGGCTCCCCAACGTTTGTCGCGTTTCAGGGTTTTCTCGATTACTTTATCGGCATAGGCTCCCTCATTAAAAATTTCAGAAAGTGCATCGATGGTCGCAAAAACCAGATTTCTGTGTAAGCGCATAATTAAAATTTAAGGCTGCAAAGCTAAGCTTTTTTGCCCGATAATTGTAAGTTATGAATGAGCAGCATAAATTTACCTGCCCGTTCTTTTAGGCTGAAAACTTTATCTTTGCCCCAAACTACCATTATGAAAAAGCTTCAACTGCTGGTCCTTATATTGCTTATTATTTCGTGTAAAAATGAAAAGGAAACTTCAACCGAAAACAGGATCAAAGAGTATACTTCCGTAGAAATTGAACATATTTTAGAAGATGATTCCTTAAGCATTCGGGCTATCGAAATTATTGGAAACAACCTGGCTTTTGCAGCAAATAATGGCACCTATGGATTGTACAATTCTCAAAACGGGCAGATGAAAACCGGGGTTTTAAAGGACAGTAGTTATGTACCTGAATTTCGTGCAGTAGCCAGTACTTCAGAAGATTTCTTTGTGCTTAGCGTGGGCAGCCCTGCCTTGCTTTACAAAACCGGAGATACCGGGGCGATGGAGTTGGTCTATAGGGAAAATGATCCTAAAGCTTTCTATGATGCTATGAAATTTTGGAATGATAAGGAAGGTATCGCAATGGGTGACCCTACCGGAAATTGTTTGTCTATAATCATTACCCGAGATGGGGGAAATAGCTGGGAAAAACTCAATTGTGAATCATTGCCAAATGCAATAGAGGGGGAAGCTGCCTTTGCAGCCAGCAATTCCAACATTGCCATACAGGGAGATAAAACCTGGATAATTTCGGGCGGGATGAGTTCGCGGGTTTATTATTCGGCCGATAAAGGAAAAAACTGGGAGGTTTTCGATACGCCCCTTGCGCAGGGCGAACCTACCAAAGGCGGATACAGCATAGATTTTTACGATGAAAACCTGGGAATTATAATTGGCGGAGATTACACCGCCCCAGAGGAAAACTCTGGCAATAAAGCGATAAGTATAGATGGCGGAAAAACCTGGCAGCTTATCGCAGAAGGGCAGGAGCCGGGTTATAAAAGTTATGTGGGCTTTGTTCCAAATTCTGAAGGCCGGCATTTGTTAGCTGTTGGTTTTAGCGGAATTTCCTACTCAAAAGATCAGGGGCATAGCTGGGAGCAGCTTAGCGGGGAAGGCTTTTATACTTTAAGATTTGTAAACGACTCTACAGCCTACGCCGCCGGCAAAGGACGAATCTCAAAATTAAAATTCAGGTAGGTGCTAAAAAAAGTATTCCGAACAGTATAAAACCATCCGGAACACTCGCTACTAACTAACCAAAAAACTAAATCTAAATATGAATTTTTAATTTATTCTTCTTCCTCGTTGTTTCTATTGTCATTCTCCTTTCTTGCCCGGTACTCTCTAATAAGCTTTTTGTGGAATTCATCTTCAAGCTTGTGTAGTTTAATGATATCCTGGGCAGAGATAATTTTCCTGAGATCTTCAAACAGCTGTTTTTTAATGATATACTCCTCGCGTTCAACCTGAACATATTCGGCTAACATTTCGTTGGCCTCTCTTTCATTAATACATTCTATACTGCCAAGGTCAATATGTTCGCGGCGATGCAATTCACGCTTTTTTTCTTCATAAGCATTATAGATAGGCCAGAATTGTTGTGCCGTCTTATTGCTTAGGTTAAGTTCCTGGGTAATAAAAGCCACCTTAAGCGCTTTTATCTTCTCCCGTTGTTTTTGCTTATCGGTATCCTGGGCAAGAGCCTGGAAAGAAAAACCGGCAAACATTAAAATTATAAGTAGGATATTTTTCATAGGTTATTCAAAAATATTATCGGGGTCTTCCATATTATCGTCCAGATATTCGAAAACAGCTTCAGAAGAAACC
Organism: Salegentibacter haimaensis; assembly: GCF_054121495.1. Classification (NCBI taxonomy): domain Bacteria; kingdom Pseudomonadati; phylum Bacteroidota; class Flavobacteriia; order Flavobacteriales; family Flavobacteriaceae; genus Salegentibacter; species Salegentibacter haimaensis. The sequence goes on along the minus strand of NZ_JBSYGH010000016.1, from coordinate 36,335 downwards.
GAATTAAATTCGGTTTGGTCTATCACGTAGCCATCCTGAAACAGAAAACTCGATATCTCCTGTGTTGAAAAATCGATTCGGTTTTCTTCAATATAATCCTCAAGAATTGATAGCTCTATATTGTCCCAGGTAGTTACGGGATTATTGTTTAGAAACAATGAACCTCCCAGGGCCATAACGATAGCTGCAATCGCAGCGGCATAAGCTAAAATTTCCTTGTTGAAAAGCTGAACAAGTTTCCCCTGTTTTTTCTTCGGAAGTTTGGCCAACAGCTCATCCTCGAGATTTTCAAAATAAGCCTCAGGGGTTTTAAATCCTGAAGAGTTCACTGCCTCGAGAGCTTTAGGCTTAGCTGAAGAATTAGTCGTCAAATCAAGCAAGTGGGCCTCAAGATTCTCAAAGTAGTTTTCAGGAACTTTAAATCCGGAAGATTTTATCTCCTTAAGTTTATTGAATTCTGAAGAAGATTTCGGGCTTAATTCCATTAACTGAGAATCCAGCTCCTCGAAATAATTTTCCGGAACTTTAAAACCCGATTTATATGGCAAGCTGTTCTTTTTCATTTCTCTTTTGACTATTTTTTCATCTAAAGGTTTAATTACTCTTCAGGTATTCTTCAATTTTTTTGGCGGCTATATGATACGAAGCTTTTAAAGATCCTTCACTGGTCTCCAAAATCTCTGCCATTTCCCTGTATTTTAATTCCTGGAAATATTTCATATTAAACACCTGCTGTTGTTTGGCGGGAAGAGTGGCGATAGCTTTCTGCAATAATAACTGTATGCGTTCGCCTTCGAAATACACATCGCTTTCAAGGTTATTGATCACCTGCTCCTGTAATTCTTCTGAAGTAATCTTTAAGCGCCTTGCCTTTTTGCTGATGAAATTTAGAGATTCGTTGGTAGCAATTCGATACATCCAGGAGTATAACTGGCTCTCTCCTTTAAACTGAGCTATATTTTTAAAAATTTTAAGAAAAGTGTTTTGCAAGACGTCGTGAGTGTCGTCGTGGTCCTTCACCATATTTCGTATATGCCAGTAGAGGCGTTCTTTATAAAGGCCAATCAATTCCCGATAGGCTTCCTGAGCGGAGCTATCTTCCTGCAAACGTTGGATTAATTGATTTTCAGACGGATTCAAAAAAAATAAATTTTCGGTATTAGTAGTCTAAATGCTATGACAGTAAATGTACATAAAAGTTTAAAGCAGAATTTGCAGTTTAATTTTGTAGGAATTGTAATCTCGACATTTGTTAAAAAATCGATAAGAGGTAGCTAAAAATCGCCAATTTATACCTTTTAAGTTTGTGGGAATGATTTTTTATTTTACATTTACCACACAATAATGATTTAAACCTTTTTTGCCCCAAACAAGATTAGATTTAAATCTCTTTTTATTTTCATTTGCCCCAAGATGGAAATAACTAAAAAATGGATGAGCCCTGCTTTATCCATTTTTTTATGCGCTTAATCGAAGCTTTGCATTTCTACTAATTTGCGGTAAGTTCCATCTTTGGTCAAAAGCTCATTATGCCTCCCCTGTTCTACAATTTCTCCTCGTTGCATTACTACGATTCTATCGGCATTTTGTATGGTACTTAGCCGGTGCGCAATGACTACCGAGGTGCGGTTTTTCATCATATTTTCCAGGGCTTTCTGTACCAGTTTCTCGCTTTCGGTATCCAGGGCAGAGGTAGCCTCATCTAAAATCATAATTGGCGGATTCTTTAAGACCGCCCTGGCAATCGAGAGCCTTTGCTTTTGGCCTCCGCTAAGTTTGTTTCCGCTATCTCCAATATTGGTATCTAAACCTTTAGGCAGATCTTTTACAAATTCCCAGGCATTTGCAATTTTTAATGCCTCGATTATTTCTTCATCGCTGGCATCGCTTTTACCAAGGTTTATATTGTTTCGAATGCTATCATTAAAAAGTATACTATCTTGAGTAACCAGTCCCATTAAATCTCTTAAGCTGGCCTTTTTAATTTCTCTTATATCGGTTCCATCTATTGAGATACTTCCCTCATTTACATCGTAAAATCTCGTAAGCAAATTGGCGATGGTAGATTTTCCGCTTCCCGATTGACCTACCAGGGCTACGGTTTCACCTTTGCGAACTTCCAGGCTAAAGTTCTTAAGGACTTTTTCTTCCTCGTAGGCAAAACTTATATTTTCAACTTTAATATTACTGTCAAAGCTGGTTTTTTCCCGGGCATTGGGAGCATCGGTGAGATTGGAAGGGGTTTCCAAAACTTCCAAAATTCGTTCGGCTGCTGCATTTCCTTTTTTAACGCTGTATGAGGCTTTTGAAATTTGTTTGGCCGGAGTGAGGATGTTATAGGCAAGACCCAGAAACGCAATAAAAGTTGCGGCTTCAAGACTGCCTTCTACCAATACCATATTTCCGCCAAACCAAAGAATTACCACGATCACGAAAATTCCCAAAAATTCACTGGCAGGAGAGGCAAGGTTTTGCCGGTTAACAAGTCGGTTTAAAATTCCGTTTAGGCGATTTGTAGATTCTTCGAATTTTCCGCGGAATTTAGCTTCAGCATTAAATCCTTTAATGATTTTTAAGCTCGAAAGCGTTTCCTCTACAATGCTCAAAAAATGCCCGTTTTCTTCCTGTGCCCGGTGCGATTGTCGTTTTAAGCTTTTTCCGATTAGCGAAATAATAAATCCGGAAACCGGTAAAAAGATAAAAACGAACAGGGTTAATTGAGGGCTCATTACCAGCATCGCGATAATGGTGAAGATGATGGTTAAGGGCTCGCGAACTATAAGCTCTAAAATTGATAGAAAGGAGTACTGTACTTCATTCACATCGGCCGTAATCCTTGAAATACTGTCGCCTTTGCGTTTTTCAGAAAAATAAGAAACCGGCAATTCAATGATTTTTGCATAAATCGCATTCCTCAGATCACGTAACACGCCATTTCTCAAAAAAGTAAGAAAAAAAGCAGCCAGGTAGCCGAAGATATTTTTCAGAAAAAATAAGAGAACTACTATCCCGCAGATAAAAAGCAGGGCCGAAATTTCGTCTTCGGCCACCCGCATACTTACGTGGTAGTTGAAATATTCAATCCCATAATCTTTGATATCGGCCAGGCCGGTATAAACAGGTTTTTCATACACCCGCTGGGTTTGGTCGAAGAGAACCTGAATTACAGGGATTAACGCGATAAACGATAATGTGCTGAAAAGCGCGTAAAAAATATTGCAAATAATATTCAAAATCGCGTACTGCTTATAGGGCGCAGCGAATTGAATAACCTTTTTAAAATATGACATATGTTATTATCCCAGTTGTAACTCTGCTTTTATACGTGAAATTTTATTGGCCAGTTTTTGGTTTTCAGCATCGAAATTTTCAATCGAATCGAGTTTGGAATTTACACTGATGTAAAATTTGATCTTCGGCTCTGTCCCGCTGGGCCTGGCAGCTATTTTGGTGCCATTTTCAGTATAATAAATCAACACGTTAGACTGCGGAATATCAATTTTTGTTTCTGAATTTTCCTGAAGATTTTTAGCCAGGGAAGTTTGATAATCTTCTACCAGCACCACTTTTTCACCGTCTATCTCTTTCCAGGGGTTTTCTCTAAGGTCCACCAGCATTTGCTTGATTTCTGCCTCTCCCTGAATTCCTTTTTTAACCAGTGAAATTAATTCTTCACGGTATAGGCCATAATCTTTATATAGCTGAAGCAATTGCTTATAGAAGGAGCTTCCGGCAGCTTTCATTTGTGCCGCAATTTCACAGGCCAGTAGAGTAGAAGTAGCGGCATCTTTATCACGCACAAAATCGCCTACCATAAACCCGAAACTTTCCTCACCACCACCAACAAAATCCAACTGCCGATTATCTTTTATCAATTTCGCGATCCATTTAAACCCGGTGAGTACCTCGTGATATTGGGCACCAAAAGCTTCGGTGATATTTTTCATCATTGGGGTGGAAACGATGGTAGAAGCCACAAATGATTTTTTAGATAATTTGCCCTGCTTTTTCCATTGCTCCAGCAAAAACCAGGTCATCACCAACATGGTTTGATTTCCATTAAGCAAAATCATTTTTCCATTAAGGTCCCGTACGGCCACCCCTAATCTATCGGCATCGGGATCGGTGCCAATAACGATATCGGCATTTTTTTCTTCGGCCAGCTTGAGAGCCATTTTAAGGGCTTCAGGTTCTTCGGGGTTAGGGGAAACAACGGTGGGAAATTCACCGTTAGGTTCCATCTGTTCCTTCACCTGATAAACATTTTTATAACCGGCGCGTTCCAAAACTGCAGGATTAGATTTGATCGCAGTTCCGTGCAAAGAAGTAAAAACTATTTTAAGGTTGTCTTTAGCGCTTTGTGATGTGTCAAAGCTTCCGTTATCTACTGAAGCCTTTATAAAAGCCTCGTCTACTTCAGCGTCGATAAAATGAATTAAATCTTCTTTCTTTTTGAAGTTGATTTCTTCAAATTCTAAATTATTGATGATCTTAATAAGTTTCGCGTCGTAGGGCGGCACTAACTGTCCTCCATCCTGCCAGTACACTTTGTAACCGTTATACTCGGGTGGATTATGGCTGGCGGTGAGCACGATCCCGGCCTGGCAATCTAAATATTTTACAGCAAAAGAAAGCTCGGGGGTAGGTCGCAGTTCAGAAAAAAGATAAACCTCAATATCATTTGCTGAAAAAACCTCTGCTACAGTTCTGGCAAGTTCTTTTGAATTTCGACGGCAGTCATAAGCGATGGCTACCTTAATTTTTTCACCTGAAAATTCTTCCTTTAATAAATTGGAAAGCCCCTGCGTATTTCTTCCCAGCGTATATTTATTGATGCGATTAGGACCAACACCCATTATCCCGCGCATTCCTCCGGTTCCAAAGGCCGCATTTTTATAAAAACTCTCCTCTAATTCGGTAGGATCGTTTTCGATTAAATGATTGATCTGGGTTTGGGTCTCGCTATCGAATATATCCTTAAGCCAGGTTTTGGCCCTGGAAAGAATTTCAGGTTTAATTTCAGACATAATAATTGGTTTGTTAAGGCAAAAATACGGATTATAGCCTTAAAAGAATTATAAATTCGGGGTGGTTTTCTTAATCAGATAGCGGTCTTTCTCTCTTTTCGATCTTAAGATCAATTCGCCCAGGAAACCGGCGAGGAATAACTGGGAGCCGATAATCATCACCGTTAAGGCAATATAAAACCAGGGATTTAGGGCTACCAGAATATTGGGCTCATTATGATACATTTTCCAGAGTTTGGAAATACCAATCCAACCGGCCGAGATGAATCCGAAGAGAAACATTAGCACGCCCAGGGCTCCAAAGAGGTGCATAGGTCTCCTTCCAAATTTGGATAAAAACCAAATGCTTATAAGGTCCAGAAATCCATTGATAAAGCGTTCTGCTCCAAATTTGGTTTTCCCGTATTTACGAGCCTGGTGCTGTACTTCCTTTTCGGTGATTCTGGAAAAACCTGCATTTTTAGCCAAAACCGGAATGTAGCGATGCATCTCGCCATACACATCTATATTTTTAATCACCTCTTTGCGATAAGCCTTAAGGCCGCAATTAAAATCATGCAGTTTTACACCTGAAGTTTTTCGGGCTGCGGCATTAAAGAGTTTGGAAGGTAAGTTTTTGGTAAGCACGTGGTCATAGCGCTTCTTTTTCCAGCCCGAAACCAGATCGTAGCCTTTATTTTTTACCAGGTCGTAGAGTTCGGGAATTTCTTCAGGGTTATCCTGCAGGTCGGCATCCATAGTGATCACCACCTCGCCACGGGCTTCCAGGAAACCGGCGTGCAATGCCTGGGATTTCCCGTAGTTTCGGTTAAATTTTATGCCTTTTACGGCTTCATCGTTTTGAGCTAAAGCTTCTATTGTATTCCAGGAATTATCGGTACTGCCATCATCTATGAAAATGATCTCATAAGAAAAGGAATTGGACCGCAATACTTTTGCGATCCAATTATAAAGTTCTGCCAGAGATTGTTCTTCGTTGAGTAAAGGTATAACGACCGATATCTGCATTTATTAAATTTTATTAGGGTCTTTTTCTCTAAAGATTAGCGCGATAAATAGACCAATTACTGCAAAGAACACCAATTGGAAGGCATAGCCTTTAAGTTGTTGAACAGGTCCGTAATTATCTTGATTTTGCATTTCTGTAAGAGCTTTATCTATTTCAGTTTGCGGAGTTCCGAACCTTTCTAACATTCCCCGGGTTGACTCCATGGTATTTTCCAAAATAACTTGTGAAGCTTCAGTGTCAATAACATTGAAAAGTAGTATTGAAAATAATACTGAAATAAATGTTCCAATAAACACAGTAAGAAAATACGCTGAAAAGGCAGATTTAAATGTAAATAATTGAGTACTTGCTTTCTTTGCTTTAAATACACTAATTATTCCTAGAATAATAATTATAACTAATAATGCAATACCAAACCACCAAGTACTAAATAGACTTAGGTCGAAGGCGTAAGCTAAAACAGTTAATATAACTAATAAAATAGCCAGGTAAGTGCCATAAGCTGTCGCAACTGATTTAATTGATTTCTCCATTTTTAAATAATTGATTGGTTATACCTGGATTAGTAAGCAAATATAGCAAATCGTTACATTGAAGGATGATTTTAAATTTTTTTACTTTCCCTGTTGGATTTATAATGTAAATGCTTAAATTTGCAGCTCGAAAATAAAAAGAACAAAGCGATGAAGCAGGGAATCCATCCGGAAAATTATAGATTGGTAGCATTTAAAGATATGTCTAACGAAGATGTATTCATCACCAAATCTACCGCTAACACCAAAGAAACCATTGAAGTTGATGGAACTGAGTATCCATTGGTGAAATTGGAAATTTCAAGAACCTCACACCCTTACTATACCGGGCAAACCAAATTGGTGGATAGTGCAGGTCGTATTGATAAATTCAAGAACAAGTACAAGAAATTCAAAAAGTAATTTCTACCAGTATATACAAGCTAAAGGCTGCCAAATGGCAGCCTTTTTTGTTTCTTTAACTTCAATTTAAAACCTGAATTTTTCACAAATTAATTTTACGTGTAACTTTGGGCTTAAATAAGTGCGGATGAATTATATATTATTTGACGGCCCTGCCAGAAAGCAGCTGTTGCCGTTTACCTTTACCCGACCTGTGGCCGATATTCGTATTGGAATACTAAGCATCAGGGAAAAATGGGAACACTTGCTGGGCTCGACCACCTCTACGGTAACCGAAGATTACCTTTCGGGAAAATGGCCAATGGTAGAACTGGAAGAGAATATCATGATCAATGCTTCCTTTCTTCCCAACCCGGCATTCCTGGAGCAAATTCAGAATTTAAAACCTAATCAGGCTATTTTTTTTGAAGAAGAAGTAGTTGCCTTTCATCACTATGAAGACCAGGAAGTCGACTTTGAAAACTTCGAGCATTTAGAGCTTTCCGAAGGGGTTATCCAGGTAAAACATACCTGGGATATTTTCTCAAAAAACGCTGAAGCCATTGCTGCCGATTTTGAAATGCTTACCCGCGACCGGGAAAGTCAGCCCATACCAGATTCAAATTTTGTAAAAAATACGGAAGCTATCTTTATAGAAGAAGGGGCCGAAGTAGAAAATTCTTCGCTAAATGCCTCCACAGGACCTATATATATAGGTAAAAATGCAAAAATTCTCGAAGGCTGTTTAATTCGGGGACCATTGGCGCTTTGTGAAGGAGCTGTACTGAAAATGGGATCTAAAATATACGGGCCCACCACCCTTGGGCCTCATTGTCGTGGCGGTGGAGAAATAAACAACGCGGTGATGTTTGCCAATTCCAACAAAGGCCACGAAGGCTATTTGGGGAATTCGGTATTGGGGGAGTGGTGTAACCTGGGTGCCGACACTAATAACTCCAATCTCAAGAACAATTATGCCGAGGTGCGACTGTGGGATTATGAAACCGAAGGTTTTGCCAGAACAGGGCTTCAGTTCTGCGGGCTTATGATGGGAGATCACAGCAAATGTGCGATCAATACTATGTTTAACACCGGTACAGTCGTAGGCGTAAGTGCAAATATCTTTGGCGCCGGATTTCCCAGAAATTTCGTGCCTAGCTTCAGTTGGGGGGGGAGTGCCGGAATGAGCACCTACCAGACTCGAAAAGCATTCGAGGTGGCCGAAATTGTGATGAAAAGAAGAGAGCAGGAATTTTCAGAAGAAGACAAAGAAATACTGGAACATGTATTTGAAGAAACTTCAAAATACCGCAGATTTTAGCTAAGCAAAAAGAAAAATATCAGTAATATAGAAACGCCAAGGACAGCAAGAATTAGTAATAATTTTTGCTGTCTTTTTTTATTCTGAAGCTGAAGCCTTTGACTTATTTCCTTCAGTTTTTCAGGATCGCTTTTTTCTGTGCCAATACCCTGAAGCCCTGAGCCGGTTACTTTTTGGTATTTATCGGTTTTAGATTTTCTGGGTCGGCGGTTATTTTTCATTATAACATTGGCGCCGCTAGTGCTTCCTCCAAAGCCCATAATTATATATTTTTAGGAAAGATACTAAAACTTGGGAGAGCTATTGGCTATCAATTTTCCAGAACAGATTAAAGTTGGTATATTTGCAGCCCTAAAAAACAGCATAACAACAGAAACAGGCAGGTGATGAATACTAAAAAAGTGGCTTTTTACACCCTGGGTTGTAAACTTAATTTTTCAGAAACCTCTACGATCGCAAGGTCTTTTAAAGATGAAGGTTTTCAACGGGTAGATTTTGAAGAAAAAGCCGACATCTACGTAATCAATACCTGTTCGGTGACCGAGAATGCCGATAGACGTTTTAAAGGAATAGTAAAACAGGCTCAAAAGGCTAATGATGATGTTTTTGTGGTAGCCGTGGGTTGTTATGCGCAACTCAAACCCGAAGAACTCGCCGATGTAGAGGGGGTAGATTTGGTTTTGGGAGCCACCGAAAAATTTAAAATCACCGATTACCTTAACGATCTCAGCAAAAACGATAAGGGCGAGGTGCATTCCTGTGAGATAGATGATGCCGATTTTTACGTGGGAGCCTATTCCTTTGGAGACCGTACCCGGGCTTTTCTTAAAGTGCAGGATGGCTGCGATTATAAATGTACCTATTGTACCATTCCGCTGGCGCGGGGAATATCCCGAAGCGACAAGCTGGAGAATGTCTTGCAGAATGCTTCGGAAATTTCAGCAAAAGGAATAAAAGAGATCGTTTTAACCGGGGTAAATATTGGGGATTACGGCAAAGGTGAATTCGGAAACAAAAAACACGAACATACTTTTCTAGATCTGGTTAAAGCTTTAGATGAAGTTGATGGAATTGAGCGCCTGCGAATTTCTTCTATAGAACCAAATCTGTTGAAAAATGAGACCATAGATTTTGTAGCTCAAAGCCGCACTTTCGTGCCTCATTTTCATATTCCCTTACAAAGCGGAAGCAATGATATTTTAAAATTAATGCGACGCCGCTACCTGCGGGAACTCTACGTAGACCGGGTAGAGCAAATTAAAAGAATTATGCCCCAGGCCTGCATTGGGGTAGATGTGATCGTAGGCTTCCCGGGAGAAACCGACGAGCATTTCCTGGAGACCTATAATTTCCTGAATGAACTCGATATTTCCTACCTGCACGTTTTTACTTATTCTGAAAGAGATAATACTCCGGCTGCCGAAATGCAGGGAGTGGTTCCTGTAAAGGTTCGAAAGAAACGCAGCAAAATGCTTCGTGGTCTTTCTGCTAAAAAGCGCAGGGCTTTTTATGAAAGTCAGTTAAATACTGTGCATAGCGTGCTTTTTGAAGGCGAGAATAAACAGGGGTATATTCACGGGTTTACCGAAAATTATGTAAAAGTAAAAGCGCCCTGGGATCCCGGGTTGGTAAATACCCTGCGCGAAATCAAGCTAAATTCTATCGATGAAGATGGCCTGGTGCGTTTTGAATTTATGCCAGAAAAAGTGGCTATCTAAATATTTATACCTACCGGAAGCAAATCCTTATATTTTCGCCGGTTTTTTCGCATATATTTTACGATTTCGGGGCTGGTGGGCATTACCCGGGTATTGCGTTCTTTTAATTCATCCAGTACTTTTTTAATGAAAGCCTCATCGTAACCCTTCTCTTTGAGCGCGTCTGACATTATTAGCTTTGTAAGAAAGATTTTGCGCTCCTGCTGAGCGTATTCGATGGTGGCGAGTTCATGATCAACAGTGGTTTCGAACTGTCTCTGGAATTCATTATCAGTAATTTTCAAGTCTTCTGCATTCATTACTTATAGGGATTTGGGAGATTTCTCAGGGAGAAACCAGGGGAAACATATTTTTTCGGATGCCTGTTAGAGCGATAAAATCGGGATGATTAGAAAGATTCTTCAGCATAGAAAATGAAGAAAACGACCTGTATTTTCTAAGCAATACAGGGGGAGAAAAACTATTGGCGGTCTTCAAAAAAATCTTCATTATTTTTTTCTTTCGTATTGTGAAAGCCAATAAAATAGCAGTAATTTTGGTAAGGTTTCAACTTAAATATTATTATTAAAATTAGTCGAAAACTCATTGTACTCAATGAGTAAATTTACAGCTTAATCCCTGCAAAGTCTGTTATATCCTTGTTAAAATGACTGATGATCAGCCTCTTATTCATGTTTATTTTATGCCCGGAATGGCTGCCAATGCCAGCATTTTTGAATTTATAAAACTTCCCGAAGAGAAATTTAAGATGCATTTTCTGGAATGGATAATTCCATACGAAGATGAAAATCTTGAGCAATACGCCAAACGCATGAATACTTATATAAAACACGAAAATCCGGTGCTTATTGGAGTATCTTTTGGCGGGGTTGTTGTGCAGGAAATGAATAAGTACAGGGATTTTAGCAGGATTATCATCATCTCCAGTGCTAAATGCCGGGATGAATTGCCAAGGCGAATGAAATTTGCCGCCAAATGGGGTATTTTTAAATTGATCCCCACCAGTTTGCTGGACTATGTAGATCATTTCGAAAAACTGGCGGTAGGCGATTTTTTTAAAAAAAGGGCGCGTTTATATAGAAAATATCTTTCAGTTAGAAATCACAGGTATTTGAACTGGGCGATTAAAAATATGGTGTTATGGGATTGCGAGAAACCAGCTTCCAATATCATTCATATTCACGGAGATAAAGACGAGGTTTTTCCGCATAAATATATAGGAGACTGTATAACGGTAAAAGGTGGAACACATGTGATGATTGTAAACCGGTTTAGATGGTTTAATAAATACCTTCCGGAAATCATATTAACGGGCAAAATATCAAAAAAGAGAAAAGAAAATTAAAAAAACCAGGCTATGAAACTAATTAAAAAAGCATTGATAGGAGTAGGCTTTTTAACTGTAATCGCAGTGAGTATAAATGCAGTACAAAATGGCTCTGCTTATGAAAAAGAAAATTCAGAAGAAAAAAATACTTCTGAAGCGAAATTGAATCTAAGAGACGGCTATAATATCTATGCCTTACCAATGCCCGAAAATTTAAATTTCGCGGGTGAAAGAGTGCCTCTCGAAGATCCCGATGTGTACGAGCGAATGGATAGGGAGCTGCTGGTAAATACTTACTGGCAATCTAATGCCCTGCTTTTGTTTAAAAGAGCTCATAAATATTTCCCTATTATGGAGCCTATTCTAAAGGAATACGGGGTGCCAGATGATTTTAAATACCTAGCCGTAATCGAAAGCGGACTCACCCAGGCCGTTTCTCCTGCACGTGCCATTGGTTTCTGGCAAATTCTGGAAGGCACCGGGAAAGATTACAAGCTGGAGATAAATTCTAATGTAGATGAGCGTTACCATATCGAAAAATCTACCCGGGTGGCCTGTGAATACCTTTTGAAATCAAAACAGAAATTTGGTAGTTGGACTATGGCAGCTGCTGCTTACAATGCCGGAGATCGCGGAGTGCAAAGACAGTTAGACCGTCAAAAAGTGAATGATTACTATGATCTCCTGTTAGGTGAGGAAACCGGAAGGTATGTATTCAGAATTATCGCCTTAAAAGAGATAATGAATCACCCTCGAAAATACGGGTTTAATTTCTCTACCGAAGATCTTTATGCTCCGGTTGCCACAAGAAAGGTAAAGGTTGATACCGCAGTTTCAGATTTTGCCGACTTTTCTAAAAAACTCGGGATTAACTATAAGATTCTAAAAATTCATAATCCCTGGCTTCGCGAAGCCCATCTGAACAATGCCTCCAGGAAAACCTATTATTTAGATATTCCTGAAGAAGGTGTTTATCCTTCAGCAGAATAGGGGGTAAGGTTATTCCCGAAAAGTTTTGAAAATTAATTAGGAAGCGCAACCAGTTCCATTTCGGAAGGCTCGGGTTGTGCTTCTTCATTTATAAGGTGAGTGGCGATACCTTCCTGTAGGCTTTCATAATTAATTCTGAAAGATTCTTCAGCCGAGGTTTGATAGGGATGTTCCGGGTTTCGGGTAATGTGAACGATCTGTTTAGTGCCGTCTAATAAAAAGCAGGTAGGAAGTCCCAGGGAGTGTTTAAGGTTTTTTATAACGAAGGCGTTGTGATTTTCCTTTTCGTCTATATAAACCACCGTAATTTTTTTGTCGTATTCTTTGGCCAGTTTTTTGGCAGCCTCCTGGCTATCCCACAGTAAAATTACAAAGTCGATTTTATCTGAATATTTTCTGGCCAATTCATTAATAGCCGGAATTTCACCCTCGGTCGGAACTCTCCAACTGGCGTGGGTCATTAAGTAAACCGGCTTTTTAAAATCGTAGATCGAAACCTCTTTTTTATTCAGCTTTTTAAATTTGAAGTCGTCCATATAACTCCCGGCCAGTTGGTGTTTGGTAAGACTATCAAATAATTGCTCTGCACGCTCGTAGTCCTTCTGTCTAAAGGCTTTTTGAGATTTTTGAGTGTATTTGGGAAGATGCATAAAAAGAGCTTCAGAAAAATATGTTTTTATATTTTCCTCGTTTTGTGCCTGGGTGAGTAACCCAAATAATAAGAAGAAAACGAGTAGAAGTCTCTTCATAGGTAGCCATGTAGGGATTTGGATTATAAAGGTAATTCCCTGCTATGGCTTATTAAAAAATTATCGGTAAAAGGCTCGTTTTTTAGCTAAAAGTAAAAGATGTGTAAAGCATAGGAAAAATTAACTAAAATTATACAAACTTTAGATTTTTTTCATCTGCTGTTTCATCATTTTTATCTGGTCTTTTAACATTCCGTGTTTGTCGAGTTTTTTAGCCTCTGCCAAAAGGTTGGTGGCTTCTCTTTTTCTGCGTTTGGTCATCGCAATTCCTGCCAGGTTTAATTTGGCCATCGCCAAATCCTGATCCATAGATAAGCCCAGTTTAATGGCGCGTTTAAAGAATTTTTCGGCCTGGGTAATATTGGTCTGTGAAAGCATAAGTCCGTGTAGGTACCAGTAATATCCCTGTTGTTTTTGAGTAAGAGCAGCTTCTGGATTTTTAATTTTATCCAGCCATTTTTTTGCGCCGGCAAAATCCTGTTTCCTAAGTCTTAAAAAGGCCAGTAATATCATCTCGTTCTTGAAATACAGGAATATGAAAATAAGGGATAGCAGAATAAACATTATTCCGTTTCCTATATTGCCTTCTACAAATTGCCAAACGGCCAGGGCGACAATTATTCCCGCCAGTACGATCTTGATATTTTTATTGAACATGTGATGCTTTATTTTTGCAGAGCGCAAAGGTAGTAAAAACAATTAAAAATTATTTAGGATAGGTGCTTGCGGGAGTTAAAAAGCTTTGTATATTTGCACGCAGTTTTAAAGACACTAAGTAAACGAATTATCAGAAGATTTAAAGATATTTAAAATGAAAAGAACGTTTCAACCATCTAAAAGAAAGAGAAAGAATAAGCACGGCTTCAGAGAGCGTATGGCTTCTGCAAACGGGAGAAAAGTACTGGCCCGAAGACGAGCTAAGGGAAGAAAGAAATTATCTGTATCTTCTGAACAAAGACACAAGCACTAATGAATTTTAGTTGTGAGAATATAAAGGTGTTACTTTTTTAAGTAACGCCTTTTTTTATATCCTGTCACTTCGTTATTTTTATCATCTATACAACTCATTACAATGCCCAAAAACGAAAACCTCAAAAGTATTTTAATCATAGGATCGGGACCTATAGTAATTGGTCAGGCCTGTGAATTCGATTATGCCGGAACTCAATCTTTAAGATCTTTACGTGAAGATGGAATTGAAACCATTCTCATCAATTCCAATCCTGCCACGATAATGACCGATCCATCGATGGCAGATCACGTGTACCTGAAACCTTTAACCACCAAATCTATAGTAGAGATCCTTAAAAAGCATCCTAATATAGATGCGGTTCTTCCCACTATGGGTGGGCAAACCGCTCTTAACCTTTGTATCGAGGCCGATGAAAAGGGAATTTGGGAAGATTTTGGAGTAAAACTTATCGGGGTAGATATAGACGCGATAAACATTACTGAAGATCGTGAGAAGTTTAAGCAATTAATGGGTAAAATCAACGTACCTGTAGCCCCGGCCAAAACCGTGACCTCTTTTCTTCAGGGAAAGGAAGTAGCTCAGGAATTTGGTTTTCCTTTGGTGATTCGCGCCTCTTTTACCCTGGGTGGAAGCGGAGCCGCCTTTGTTCACCGCGCCGAAGATTTCGATGAACTGCTTTCGAGAGGTTTGGAAGCTTCTCCTATTCACGAAGTACTAATCGATAAAGCCCTGCTGGGTTGGAAAGAATATGAGCTGGAGCTACTTCGCGATAAAAATGACAATGTTGTAATTATTTGTTCTATCGAAAATATGGATCCTATGGGAATTCATACCGGTGATTCTATTACCGTTGCACCGGCGATGACCCTTAGTGATACTGCATTCCAAAAAATGCGGGACCTTGCCATTAAAATGATGCGTAGCATTGGTGACTTCTCAGGAGGTTGTAATGTGCAGTTCGCGGTAAGCCCCGATGAGAAAGAAGATGTTTACGCTATTGAAATCAACCCGCGGGTTTCCAGGTCTTCGGCCCTGGCTTCAAAAGCAACCGGATATCCAATTGCTAAAGTAGCTACCAAACTCGCTTTAGGTTATACCTTAGATGAACTCGATAACCAGATTACAAAATCAACTTCTGCACTTTTTGAACCTACTTTAGATTATGTGATCGTAAAAATTCCGCGTTGGAATTTCGATAAATTCGAGGGCTCAGATCGCACTCTGGGGCTTCAAATGAAGTCGGTAGGAGAGGTGATGGGAATCGGAAGATCTTTCCAGGAAGCTTTGCATAAGGCCACTCAATCGCTTGAAATTAAGAGAAATGGTTTAGGTGCAGATGGCAAGGGTTATAAAGATTACGACCAGATTATCGATAAATTAACCCATCCAAGCTGGGACAGGGTATTTGTGATTTACGATGCGATTCAACTGGGAATTCCGCTTAGCCGCATTCACGATATCACAAAAATTGATATGTGGTATCTAAAGCAATACGAGGAATTGTATGCACTCGAAGTAGAAATTTCGACCTATGATATCAATAATATTCCGAGGGAATTATTGCTGGAAGCCAAACAAAAAGGATTCGCCGACAGGCAAATCGCTTATATGCTGGATTGCTGGGAAAGCGAAGTGCATAAAAAAAGGGAAGAACTAAAAATCAACCGGGTTTTTAAATTGGTTGATACCTGTGCTGCAGAATTTAAAGCTGAAACTCCTTACTATTACTCCACCTTCGAAGCTGAAATTCAAACCGCCGATGGGAAACGTTTCGTAGATAACGAGAGCAAGGTTTCTGATAAAAAGAAAATCGTGGTACTGGGATCGGGTCCTAACCGAATAGGCCAGGGAATCGAATTCGATTATTCTTGCGTTCACGGGGTTTTAGCCGCCGCCGAGTGCGGTTACGAAACCATTATGATTAACTGTAACCCCGAAACCGTTTCAACCGATTTCGATATAGCCGATAAACTCTATTTCGAACCGGTATTCTGGGAGCATATTTATGATATTATTCGTCACGAAAAGCCAGAAGGTGTTATCGTTCAGCTGGGTGGGCAAACAGCCTTAAAACTTGCTGAAAAACTGGATCGCTACGGAATTAAAATTATGGGTACCAGCTTTGAAGCCCTCGATCTGGCCGAAGATCGCGGAAGCTTCTCGAAATTGCTGAAAGAAAATGATATTCCTTACCCCGATTTTGGCGTAGCCGAAACCGCCGATGAAGCCCTGGCGCTGGCCGAAGAACTCGATTTCCCAATCCTGGTAAGACCTTCTTACGTGCTTGGCGGGCAGGGAATGAAGATCGTGATCAATAAAGATGAACTCGAAGCACACGTGGTAGATTTACTGCGCAAGATTCCGAATAATAAATTATTGCTTGACCATTATCTTGATGGGGCTATAGAAGCTGAAGCCGATGCGATTTGTGACGGGGAAGATGTCTACATCATAGGAATTATGGAACATATCGAACCCTGCGGAATTCACTCGGGTGATTCAAATGCTTTGCTGCCCCCCTTTAACCTGGGAGACCTGGTGATGGAGCAGATTAAAGATCACACCAAAAAGATCGCCCTGGCGCTTAATACCGTTGGATTGATCAATATTCAGTTTGCAATAAAAGATGACAAGGTCTTTATTATTGAAGCCAACCCAAGAGCCTCGAGAACCGTACCTTTCATAGCCAAAGCTTACGGAGAACCTTACGTGAATTATGCTACCAAGGTAATGCTGGGCCATAAGAAGGTGAAAGACTTTGATTTTAATCCTAAGCTAGAAGGTTACGCTATCAAGCAACCGGTCTTTTCTTTCAATAAATTTCATAAAGTAAATAAGCAATTAGGGCCTGAAATGAAGAGTACTGGAGAAAGCATACTCTTTATCGATAGTCTTAGAGACGATGCTTTTTATGAATTGTATTCAAGAAGAAAGATGTACCTGTTTAAATAAACAAGTAAATTCTAAAACGAAAAAAGCTGCCTGGTTCCCCGGGCAGCTTTTTTATTTTTTATGGGATTATTTACTTCCTGCTTAATTCGATAATTTGGATACTGTTACTACCATCGGTCGATTTCCAAACCTGTTTTTTCTTTTTGTTGGTGGTTACAATCTAGGATTTTGCAAAATCTGAACTTTGACGGGAATCTACATCATAAATTCTAAGAATCTGGTCCTTATAATCCCAGCGAAAACTTTCACTTTGTCCGCTTTGACGATCGAAGAATTTGATCGATAGGTTTTTCTGGCCTGTTCCGTTTTTATTGATTTGAATATCCCCTGCATTTCTTGCACTAAGGTTCTCTCCTTTATAATTATCGATCTCGTAGCGATCTATATTCCAGGAACCAACAATTTTGGGGGTGCAGCTGGTCACTGCCAAACTCAACAATAAAATAATAGTAGCATTTTTCATAAGCTTAAATTTTATTTATAAATATAACCATAAAAATTTTTTGAATCCACTTATCTTTAGCGACCTATGAAAGAAACAGTATTGATATTTGGCGGAATTTTCGGTTGCCTGGCAGTAATTTTTGGAGCTTTTGGAGCCCACGCTCTAAAAAAAAGACTAGATGAAGACCAGTTAAAAAGCTTCGAAACCGGGGTGAAATATCAAATGTATCACGCCTTGATGCTTATAATCTCCGGAATAAGTTTTCCTTTTATCGGGCTTTCGCAGCAGCTTATGGGCTGGTTTTTTATTCTGGGAATTATTCTTTTCTCCTTTAGTATCTACGGATTAGTACTTTCGGGAGTGGCCGGTAAAAAACTCAGATTCCTTGGCCCTGTTACCCCGCTTGGCGGCTTGCTGCTAATTTTAGGCTGGATATTATTTACGATCAATATCGCTGAAATCGCTCTCTATCTGTAATCTATTCTGTTTCTGCTGAAATTTTTCGCTTCCGGTATCGTTCTGCAAAATAGGCCACGACCAGCAGCTGAAGCGAATGGTATAACATAATTGGCAGCAAAAGTAAACCTGTGTTAGCCGAACTTCCGAAGATCACTTTTACCATTACCGAGCCGTGCACCAAAGACTTTTTGGTACCACAAAACTGAGCGGTGATCTTATCGGCAGTTTTAAAGCCAAGCTTATCGCTTAATGCTCCCAGGCCATAATACACCCCGAAAAATATCAAAATCACAATTCCGAAGAGCTTTGAAAGATCGGTAAGGCTCACCGATTGGAAAATATTTGATAAAAATGAGGCGCTGAAGCTGGAATACACGATTAATATGATGGTAGATTTATCGAATAGCGAAAGTTGCTTGCTGTATTTTTTGGCAAATTTCCCCAATATGGGCTGCAGCAATAATCCTATTATTAAAGGTAAAATGATTTGCAGAAAAAGCTTCAGAATAACAGCGCCAAATTCAAATTCTCCCGATTTAGCCATAAAAAAACTCAACCAAACCGGAGTGGCTATAATCCCGATTAAACCCGAGAGACTGGCGTTAAAAATAGCTGTGGGTAGATTTCCTCTGGCCAGCGAAACCATTACAATAGAAGAAGAAACAGTAGAGGGCAGAGTGCCCAGAAAAAACAGTGCCAGCCATAACTGTGAGCCCAAACCTTCTTCAAAAAAAGGTGCAAAGCCCAGGGCCAAAAGCGGAAAAATTACAAAAGTGGTTAGCTGAATTACAATATGAGCCCTGTAATTCAAAAATCCCATTTTGAACTCGGCCGGGGAAAGTTTAAGACCGTAGAACAGGAAAATAAATCCAATTCCAATATCGGTAATGGTTTGCAGGGGTAATAACTCAATTCCCTGCGGAAAAAAATAAGCGATAATGATAGCAACGAATAGCGTTGCAATAAATCCGTTGAACTTCAAATTACCTCTCTATTTTTACTTTATACTCTTCGACCAGGTGAAGGTATTCTTCCGAAATGAAATCGGTTTCATTGAATTCATTTTTCCGCTTCTGTTTCATTTTGTTTCGCTTAATGCTCTTGGCAAAACGCCTTATGTCGTCATCAGACTTTAGGATAAGCCCCGGTACCGCAACCGAATTTCCATTCTCATCTTTGGCGACCATTGTAAAATGAGAAGAATTACAATGTTTTACTTCACCACTTTGAATATTTTCGGCCTCCACGCGAATGCCAATCACCATAGAACTGTTTCCCACGTAATTCACCGAGGCTTTCATCGTTACCAGTTCTCCAATCTCTATGGGACGCAGAAAATCTACCGTATCTACACTGGCAGTAACGCAGTAAGCTCCCGAATGTTTGGAAGCGCAGGCAAAAGCGATCTGGTCGAGTAGGGACAGGATGTAACCCCCGTGAATTTTACCGTTAAAATTGGAATGTGAGGGCAGCATCAATTCAGAAATCAATACCCGTGATTCGTCTACACTTTTAAATTTGTTATTCATCAATCGCCTTATTTACAAGTTGCATAAATTCTTCTAATTTGGAAGGTTCCAGCCAACGGGTTACAATTACCAGCTCGTTTTCGCAATCTATAATTATAAAATTCCCACCAAAACCAGCGGCATAAAAAATGTCCCGGTCTATACCTTCCCATTGTGGAGCTTCAGCCGGGTTTAACCACCACATATACCCATAATTAGGATTCACTTCTGAAGGTTTCAAAGCTTCGGTGATGCGTTCTTCAGAAATTAGTTGCCGGCCATTCCAGTTTCCATTGTTCAGAAATAAAAGGCCAAAACGCGCCATATCTTCAGTGTTGATAAACATTCCTCCCCCCGAATGCCCCCCGCCACTAACCGATTGCATTTGCAATCCGTCTATGATCGTCCAGGAATTATCATAGCCATACCAGCGCCAGGTGGAAGAAGCCCCGATAGGATCCATAATTTCATTTTTTAAAACCTGTGGAAGGGGTTTTCTAAAAACATTCAGCAGGGCATAGGCCAGTACATTTACCCGCACATCATTGTATTTATAATGGGTTCCGGGTTCGTGAAGTTTACGGGCGCGCCATTGATCAATTTGCTGGTCTCTTTCCGGGCGATCGGCCCAGTCATAACTTCCCCATAGTTCTCCACTCCAGTCTGAAGTTTGCTGAAGCAAATGCTGCCAGGTGATTTTTGAATTATGCTCCCCTCTAAAAGTCCCGTCCCACACGTAATTGGTCAGTTTATCATCTGCCGACTCAATTAAATTGTGATCCAGGGCCAGTAAACCGACTGTGGAAAGAAAACTCTTGGTTACACTAAAAGTCATATCTACCCGCTTAATGTCGCCCCAGCTTTCAATGAGATAGCCATTCTTTAAGATCATTCCTGCCGGGCCGCCCCGTTCTTTGGTAGGGCCTAGAAGCTCATGATAAGGTTCGTGTTCAAAACCTTTTAAAATCGCCTGTCGTAAATCTCTTGCTTCTGAATATTCATTATTCTGGGCAAATTCAACTACTTCAGAAAAATCCAAATTATAACCGGAAGCCGGCTTGTCTTCCCAGGTTCCCGCTTCCGGAAAATACTGCTGTGCCTGCAGGCCGTAGTTTAGACCCAGGATTAAGAGAAGCAGAAAGTATTTATTTTTCATAGCGGTATTTTAATTTTCCAGATGCTTTTCACCATTGGCATTATTTAATAGCTTTTGATCAATTTGCTTACTGGCCTTGGCCCCGAGTTTTTTCAGTTTTTCGACTTTGCCTATCAGGTTGCCCTTGCCGGTAAGTTTTTTCATCGCCCCATCGTAGGTGTTTTGCACGGTGCCCAATTGCTTACCTACTTTGTCAAGTTCAGTGGTTAAATTCACAAAACTATCATATAAAGCACCGGCCCGGGTGGCAATTTCTATAGCATTTTGTTTTTGCTTTTCATTTTGCCACATGGTATCTATGGTTTTAAGCACAGCTAAAAGGGTAGTGGGAGTTACCAGGATAATATTTTTATCGAAAGCCTCGGCATATAACCTGGAATTTTCGCTTGAGGCGACCGCAAAAGCAGCTTCTATTGGAATAAACAACAATACAAAATCGGGGCTTTCCATTTTATAGAGCTGATGGTAATTTTTGCGACTCAATTCCTCAATACGCTGTTTCAGGGCAACAAGATGAGCCTTGAGGTGCTGTGGTTTTTGGGTGTTATCCTCTTCGTTGCTAAAGCGCTCGTAAGCATTCAAAGATACTTTAGCATCGATAATCATTTTTTTATCGCCGGGAAGGTGAATAATCACATCGGGCATAAGGCGTTTTCCTTCTTCTGTAGCGAAGCTTTGCTGCACGAAATACTCGCTGTCCTTTTGCAATCCGCTGCGTTCCAAAACCCTTTCCAGAACAACTTCTCCCCAGTTTCCCTGCATTTTGCTGTCTCCCTTAAGAGCCCTGGTAAGATTTACCGCCTCTTCGCTGATCTTTAAATTTTGCTCATTTAGATACTGAAGCTGTTTCCCTAGCTGGGCGTGCCTTTCGATAAAATCATTCGAATTTTTGTCTACTTTTTCTTCGAAGGTCCTGATTTTCTCCTGAAGCGGATTTAATATATTCTGAATATTCTCTTTATTCTGAAGGGTGAATTTTTCAGATTTTTGGTCGAGAATGCGATTGGCCAGATTCTCAAACTCCTTACTGAATTTCTCCTGAAGTTTTTCAACCTCGGCTTTTTGCTCCTTATTCTTCAGCTGAAGATTTTCAAATTCTGAAGTTTTTCGGGTGAGCTCGGTTTGCAATTTATCTTTTTCCTGCCTTATATTTTCCCGTTCCTGTTCAAGTTTCTGAATTTTAGCACCTGCCTCGTTTTTAATTTCCAATACAGCCTCTTTTTGAATTTCTAAATTCCTGTCTAATTGAGCTTTATGTTCTTCAATTTGAAGTGATAGTTGATTGTTTCTCTCCTCGAGTTTTCCAATTTCCGAAGAGCTTTTAAAGCCCGAAAAAATTTTGCCTATAAAAAATCCAAGGCCGAGACAAAGCAGTGCGAGCAGTAGAAAGATTAATGTTTGATCCATTCGGGAAAGGTCTTTGCTCAAAGATACTTATTTGGAGATAATAGACCTCAAAAAGCCCGAGATTCTGGCTTAGTTTTTAATTTTAAAACTGGAACTGGCCTGATCAAAAACGATGAGATCGGGTGGAAAGATTTGCGAAAACGCACCGCTTTTGATTAATCCAGCCGGACTTCCGGTAATTACCTCTTTTTCTTTCATCAAAATAATCCTGTCACATAACTGAATCGCCAGATTGATTTCGTGCGAGGCAAAAACTATGGCTTTCCCGGTTTTCTCACTTAGTTTTTTTAATAATTTAATTACGTAAGCCTTATGATACAGGTCTAAATGGGTAGTAGGTTCATCGAGAATCACCAGAGGAGTATCCTGTGCAAGAGCCCGGGCAATAAGAACTTTTTGTAATTGCCCGTCGCTTAATTCATAGCATTTTTTTTGCTCAAGAGAGCTAATGTCTACCAGTTCTGAGGCTTTTTTAATGCGTCTCAGGTCGTTTTTACTAAGTCTGCCTATCCAATTTGTATAAGGTTGCCGGCCCAGGGCTATAAGTTCAAATACGCTAAGATTCTTTGAAATAGGCTGGGAGGTAAGCACCAGGCTTATAAGCGAAGCCTGTTCGATAGAAGAAATTTTAGAAAACTCTGTCCCCATTATTTTTACTTTGCCAGAGAGCGGTTCCTGAACTCCGCTTAGGCTGCGTAAAAGTGTTGATTTCCCCACTCCATTAACTCCAATGACTGCTACCAATTCTCCTTTATTGATTTCAAAATTTATATCTGAGCTAATGATGTGGGTCTCCTGCTTAGATCGGTAGCCAATGCTTAGGCTTTCAGCCTTTAAAATACTATTTGAGTCTTCCTGTTGCATTAAAATAAAAATCGACGTTTTCTAACCAATAACCAAATCACCACAGGCGCACCAATTAATGAAGTTATGGCATTAATAGGAAGGCTAAAATCGCTTCCGGGCAGTTGAGCGACCATATCACAAATAAGCATTAAAGCTGCCCCGCCTAAAATTACGGCCGGTACCAGAATGCTGTGATTGTTAACATGAATAAGCTGACGGATTAAATGTGGTACCGCCAGGCCAATAAAAGCTATTGGTCCTGCAAACGCGGTAATACTTCCGGCAAGGAGACTGGTTGCCAGTATAATAAGCAATCGGTTTCGCCTTATGCTTACCCCGAGACTTTTGGCATAATGCTCACCTAATAGCAGGCTGTTAAGATCTTTTATGCAGAAGATGGCCAGGATACTACCGGTTAACCAGAACAGGCTCAAAATGCTTACCTCATTCCAGGCTAAATTTCCTATGCTTCCAAACGACCAAAAAACATATTGTTGCAGCTGCGCCGCCGGGCTAAAATAGGAAAGCACACTAACCACGGCAGCTGTAAGGCTGGCAAACATCAAACCTATAATTAGAATTGCCATAGTATCTCTTAGCTTTAAAGAGGCCAGCATTACAGCTAATAATACAAGAATACTTCCCAAACTGGCGGCAATCACCAAACTCCATTTTGATAGCAAAACTGCGGCAAATCCGCCTCCAAATATACCTGCCCCCATAATGACAATGGCTACGCCAAGGCTGGCGCCACTGCTTAATCCTAATACATAAGGCCCTGCGAGAGGATTTCTAAATATGGTTTGCATTAGAAGTCCGCTTAGCGCCAGGCCAGATCCTGTGATGATCGCTGTAATTGCTTTTGGTAACCGGTATTCAAGTACGATGTACCGCCAGGAATCTTTGGTCACCTCGAGGTTGAATATTGAAGCAAACACCTCTTCAAAAGGTATGTTTACCGAGCCTAAACTAATGTTTAAAAACGCCAGAAACACTACCGCTAAGAAAAGCAGGATCAATGAAAAACCATATTTCCTGGAGCTTCTCAATTAATTAAATTTTTGAAAAATACGGCTTCATAATCGGGCAGTAATTCGGGGTGAAAAATAGAAATAAGATCCTTAAGAACCAGGTCGGGCCGTTGAGGAGCCAGTTCAAAATAGGTCACCCCTCCGGTTGCACCTTTGCTTAAACTGGGGCTGTATACTTTTTTGTTTTTCACTGCTTTAAATTGTGAATAGTGTTGTGACTCCTCGAGCAGCTGAGCATAGGAGGTAAAGTGTCCTGAACTTATCCAGAAGTCGGCATCTTTTGATTGCTCAAGTACTTTTTCGAAGGAGAGATTGAGGCTTCCTTCAGCTTGAGTGTCTTTATAAAGATAATTTGCATTGGCATCTTTAAAAAATTTGGCCTGCCAGGAATTTCCCGGTGGCATAAACCAATTATCTCTATACATAGAGCCGCCAAGAACACTGGGCTTATCTTTGGCGGTTAGCGCAAGAGATTTGGCCTCGAGGTATTCGGTTTCAATATTTTTAAAAATACGGGTAGCTTCCTGAATTTTTCCAAAGAAAGCTCCCATAAATTTTATCCATTCGGCCTTTCCCAGGGGGTCATCTTCCATCCAATCGGCATTGTAGACTACGGGAATGCCTGTTTTTTGAATATTTTCAAATGTTCTGTTGTTGCCGTCTATAGCAAAGCCAATCACCACATCGGGTTGAAGTTCAATGAGAGATTCGGTGTTGATATTTTCATTTTTGCCGAGTTCTTTTATCTCCCCGGCATCAATTCGGGCTCGGGTTTTTTCAGAAGAGATATAGTTTAAACCCGGAAAACCTGTGAGTTTTTGCTCTACACCTAAAGCCTCAAGCGCAGGAATGTGCGTGGTAGAGGTCACCACCAGGCTCTTCACCGGAATTTTAATTTTTTGATCATAATCTAAGTCATCAGGAATCTCAGCTTCCGATTCATAAAGCAAATAGCTGAGCGCATCAGCTTCAGGCCAGGGGCTGTGAAGCCTTAAAACGCTGTAGTCTTCAAATCTTTCAATGCTAAACCCGGTGGCATAGTCTATCGCGACCGGCTCAGCTTCCGGAGAAACGGGCTTATCCTGTTTTCGTGAATTTCCGCAGGAGAAAAACAAAAAACTAATCGCTATGATGAAGAAATTTTTCAAAATCTGGAATTTGAGTTCAAAAGTAAGATTATTTAAAAATTTTAGTTGTCAGGAAACTTAAATGTTTATTTTTGGGCTTGAAATTTTGGTTTGACGCTGGTGACTGCCATCGTCAATTAAAAGGGAATCAGGAAAAGTGCGAAGTTAGAAGTTAAAGCTACGAAGTTAACTTCTCTAATTTCAATCTAACAAAGCCTGAGCTGTTCCCGCAACTGTATGCTAAGTCCGCCGTTGGCGGATGCCTGTTGTTAAGCTTCATACCACTGTCCTTTTAGGGATGGGAAGGTAAACAAACAGGACGCGAGCCAGGAGACCTGCCAAATGCAATACTAATTTAACTCTTAGACTTTCGGGATAAAAGTCGGTTGATGATGAAATTAATTCGTTGGCACCTCTTATTACTTGGTTTGTTCGTTTGGCAGGCAGGCCTGGCCCAAACGGCTGAAATTACGCTCCTGGATGAAATTAGCCTTAGCGATGTAGCACTGAAGCGAAACTCCAGGGAACGTAAGATTCAGACGCTGAATGATTCGATTTTGCGCAATAATGACCCGGCTTTAAGTACGCTGCTTAAATTCAATACCCCAATACATTTACGGGAAAACGGATATGGGATGGTGGCCTCGGCTTCTTTTCGGGGAACCTCAGCCCAGCAAACCGCCGTGGTTTGGAATGGAATCAATATCAATTCCCAGTTTACCGGGCAAACCGATTTTAATACCATCGCTACCGGAAATTTCGACCAGGTTGCGATTCGCCCGGGTGGTGGAAGTGTGCTCTACGGAAGTGGTGCCATAGGCGGCAGCATTCACTTAAATAATAAATTAAGTTTCGACGGAAAATTTCAAAATTTCGCCCAACTCCAGGCCGGAAGCTTTGACACTTACAATGCCCTGTACCGTGGAAAAATTTCTACTGAAAAAACCAGCCTTCGACTTAGTGTCTCCCACAATTCATCACGAAACGATTATGAATATTGGGATACGGGGATATTTAATGAAAATGGAGATTTCTTTAACACCGGGCTTAGCGCCTCTGTGGCGCATTGGATAAATGAAACCAATATTCTCAAATTTCACAGCAATTTCTTTAATTCTCAGCGAGCCTTTTCGGGAACTTTAACCGCCCCTTCAAAAAGCAAATTCCGGGATCAAAACAGCAGGAATTTACTGGAATGGAAGGCTCTTTTAGGAAAAATGACCTCATCTTTAAAACTGGCCTACCTGGAAGAGCATTACAAATATTATGAAAACAGGGATCGCGAGGAACATAACTTCGGAAATGCAGGTACAGGTATCATTAAATATGAGTTCAATTACGAGATCAAACAAAATTTGCAACTAACTGCTGTTGGCGATCTCCAAAAAACCAGGGGAGAGGGCAGTAATATTGGAGTAAACTCCAGAAGTATAGGTTCTGCCGCCTTATTACTACAACACCGACTGGGAAAATTCAGTTACCAGGCCAGCCTTCGAAAGGAAGCCACTGAAAATTACAGTTCTCCATTATTGTATGGCCTGCACACTTCTTATACTTTTTCTGAAAATTACCAACTCAGGTTTAGCCACTCTAAGAATTTCAGAATTCCGGGTTTTAATGATTTATACTGGTACGCCGGCGGCAATCTCGAATTGGACCCTGAAACTTCAACCCAATGGGAGCTGGGTCAAACTTACAAATTCAAAAATTTCGAATTCGACCTGGCTGCTTTCTTAATCGATGTTGAAAATTTGCTAAGATGGGTACCGGGCCGGGATGGTTTATGGCGCCCTGAAAATACTGCGAAAGTTCAAAATAAAGGACTCGAAGCCAGTCTTAGCTGGCAAAAACAAATAAAGAATCATCAATTCAATTTTACCTCCAATTATGCATATACCCTAAGTGAGGATGAACAAAGTGGGTTGCAATTAATATATACCCCAATGTATAAACTGGGAGCTTCAGCCGGGTATAGTTTTAAAAGGTTTTCCATGTTTTACCAGTTTATGCATACCGGGGAGGTGTTTATCTCGTCTGATAATAATTACAGTTTGCCTGCTTTCCAGGTCTCTAACCTGGGCCTTGCCTATAGTTTGGGGAAAAATGAGCAATGGCAATTTCAGTTACAGCTTCGCAATCTTTTTGATGCCGAATATATGAATATGCCTGCAAGGCCAATGCCAGGGCGACATTTTAATAGTTCAATCAGTTTTAAATTTTAATTTATGAAATTCAATTTACTTTTCAGGGCTTTTATAGCCAGTGTAATTTTAGGGGCCTGTGCCACCAACGATGATCCTATCGAAATCCCCGAACCTGTTGAGGGCACATTTTCCGAAGGGATATTTGTGCTGAATGAAGGCAATTTTGGCGCCGGGAATTCCTCGGTTTCGTTTCTGGATGCCGATTTTACTGAAATTCAACATCAAATTTTTTCTGAAGAAAATAATAGAGCTTTAGGCGACACCGGCCAGGATATTGGCTTTTATGAAGATTATGCTTTTATCGTGATGAATGTTTCTGCCAGAATTGAAGTGGTAGACCGGCATAGCTTCGAAAGCCTGGGTAGCATTAGTACGGGTCTTGAGAATCCGCGGTTTATTGATTTTTTCGACGGAAAAGCCTACGTGAGCAACTGGGGTGACGGGATGGATCCCAACGATGATTATATTGCGATTTTTGATGTAGAAAGCCTGCAGCCTGTTGCTACTATTGAAGTAGCCGAAGGTCCTGAAAAACTTCTACGGGTTAATAACAGAATTTACGTGGCGCATACCGGCGGATTCAGCTTTAACAATAAATTATCTGTGATTAACCCTCAAACCAACGAGCTGCAGCAGGAGTTGGAAGTGGGGGATGTTCCAAATTCTATGGTAAGCAATGGAGTAAGCCTTTGGGTGCTGTCATCGGGGCTTCCGTCTTATGCAGGGGAAGAAACCCCGGGAAAAATTACTCAAATCGACCTGGTAGATCATAGTATCGTAAATGAATTAGATTTTGAAGGCACACAGCATCCTTCTAACCTAAATCTAGATGATCAATACCTTTATTATACTATGAACGATGAGGTATTTACCATCGATTTATCCGAACAAAATTTGCCCGGTACCGGGATTTACAGTTTCGATAACGAGGGAGTGCTGTATGGGTTTAGCGTAAAAAACCAAAGCATTTTCGCCACCTTTGCGACTTATGATTTTACCGGAAATGGAAAGCTTAAAGTTATTGATATTGCATCTGGCAATGCAACAGACTTTTCTACCGGGATAAATCCTAATGGAATATTTTTTCAGGAATAATTAAAATTAAACATAAAAAAAGTCCCGACCTAATATTAGGTTCGGGACTTTTTTATTCTAGAAATACCCGGTTTATTCCACGTCAAAATTAATACGTGCCGGCACGTTATCAAGA
This sequence comes from Salegentibacter haimaensis, assembly GCF_054121495.1. Classification (NCBI taxonomy): domain Bacteria; kingdom Pseudomonadati; phylum Bacteroidota; class Flavobacteriia; order Flavobacteriales; family Flavobacteriaceae; genus Salegentibacter; species Salegentibacter haimaensis. The sequence continues at coordinate 7,962 of NZ_JBSYGH010000016.1, read as the reverse complement.
TACATTCTTTGGTAATCGGGAGCATCTACTCCGGTCTCAGAAACAACCTGCATAGATGGGCCTTTAACCTCCTGAAGCATTGAACGGTTTCCGGTAATATCGGCAAGGGCTGCGGCCAGTAAAGGCTCACTTTCATCACCTAACACGCCGTAAGACCTCACATATTCCTGCTGTTCTATATCTGGTGTTAAACCATTAATATAGTCGGTTGTACCAATTGCATTAGCCGATTTATACACCAAAGGCTGAATAGCGTATTTGTGATTAGGATTGGCATTTTGACGACCAAAATTAGAGCTGTCGTAAAGAGTTATAGAAGCCTGGAATTTACCAACTGTGGTTGTTCCCACGTGTACCACATCTATATAGGCATCAAGGCCATTAATTACCAACTCACTGGCAGAAGCCGAAGACCCGGTGGCAATGATATACACTTTGGTTAAATTAAGACTGTTGATTAAATCTCCGGTTCTTATCTTATCATTGAACCGGTCTACCAGTCTTTCGGCATCTTCTCTTTCAAAATAATTCTGATAGGTCGCATTCCATTGTTGCTTTGAGAAGATTTCACCTTCAAATTGCCCGGTTATCATACTGGAAAGATCTACCGCGGTTTCTACGTTACCACCTCCGTTATATCTTAAATCCAAAACCAGTTCATCGATTCCTTCGGCCTTAAATTCTGCAAAGGCCTGATTCATTTGCGCATCGAAATCGGCAGTAAAGCTGTTGTACATCAAATAACCAACTTTAAGTCCGTCCACATTAAGGGTTTTTGCGATATATACCGGGTTTGCGGTGTATTCAGCCTTTGAAAGATTAACGGTTTCCCCGGTTTCAGCAATTGCTCCATCATTATTAATATCGGCTAAATGAATGGTAAAATTAGATTGAGCAAGTAGGCTTTGATAATTTGAAACGGTGAGTTGCTGCCCATCGATTTTAGTAAAAACCATCCCGCGTTCTAATCCCTCTTCTTCAGCTGAAGTCCCTGGAAGTACATAGCGCACAGCTCCAAAAAGGTCATTGCCCCCGTTAATTCGGCCTATGGCATAGTTCATTCCGGTAGTGGTGCTGGTACCCTGAAAGCTTTGTTCCAGAGCTACATAATCATCGGTCATAAAGCTAAACCTGTCGAAAGAAGCGGTTAACCCGTTGTAGAAAAGATCTTCAGGATCTTCAAATTCGCTTAACCATTCGTTTCGTTCCTGCTGATTGGCGAAATAATTATCGGCAAGTTCAGGAACATCGGCTTTATAAAGATAAATTTCATTCATTCCATTATACATGAAATTTTCCACATCCAGGTTGCGATCGGGTCCCGGTTGGCCTACCTCATCATCAATAATATCATCTTCGTCTTCGGCGCAGGAGGTAAAAAGCATTCCGGAGAAAAGAAAAAGAAAAACAAATTTGTATAATTTCATAAAATATTAGTTTAGGCGTTAAAAATACTTACTATTAGATAAATTCAAAATATAATTGTTACAAAAACTTAAGTAGTTCGTTATATTCTTAAAGGAGCCGCTAAAACAACCAAACCTATATGAATCAACAGGCTTTTATAAAGCTTATAAACCCCATTAGGGATAAAATGTATCGTTTGGCATTGCGATTGCTTATTTCTAAAGAATCGGCCGAAGACGCCACCCAGGAGGTTATTTTAAAGTTGTGGGACCGAAAGGATAAGCTCAAGCATTATGCCAATATAGAGGCTTTCGCAATGACAGTGACTAAAAACTATTGTTTTGATGAGTTGAAATCTAAAAAGAATGCGAATTTGAAACTGGTGCATTCAAATTATGAGGATACCCAGGTTTCGGTTCATAAAAGTCTGGAATATAATGATGCCCTTGGCTGGATTGATAAAATAGTAAGAGAATTACCAGAACAGCAACAGGTAATTTTTCAGCTTCGGGATGTTGAGGATTATGATTTTGAAGAAATCGCCGAAATTCTGGATATGAACGCGACTGCTGTTAGAGTGAATCTCTCCAGGGCAAGAAAAAAAATAAGAGAAAGTTTAGTGAAAAAACATAGCTATGGAATCACAAAAAATTGAAAGATTAATTAAGAAATACGAATCGGGGCAAACCAGCCTTGCAGAGGAGCGTAGCCTGCGGGAGTATTTTGAATCGGGCAGAGTACCGGCACATTTGGAGTCATACAGGCTTTTGTTTGCCTATTCTGCCAATAAACGCAAGGAAGAATTCACTGGTAAAATGCCGGTGTTGCCTGAAAAGAGGAATACGGGGCATTGGTGGGCTATCGCGGCCGGGATAGCTATTCTTTTAGGAGTGTTTTTATTCCAGGGAAATCCTGAGGGAACTCATACTCCAATGGCCGATGCAGAAAATAATGAAGCCGCAGTAGAGGAAACGCTTAAAATGTTTTCAGAAATACTTAAAGATAGCCGGGAGGATATGGCTTATCTTGCCGAGTTTAGCAAAACCACAAATAAATATATCAAAGACCATTAAATAAATCTATTATGAAAAACCTAATTCTAATTGTATTGATCGCACTGGTATCCCATACGGGTTGGTCGCAAAGCTTCGAAAAATATGAAAATATGAAAGAAGTAGACGCGATGATAATGACCAGCAAGATGTTTAAAATGCTTGCCCGGGTAGACCTTAGCGAAGGCGATCCCGAAGCGCAACAATATATGAAACTCATTGAAAACCTTAACGAGATAAGGATGTTTACCAGTACCAATTCTCAGGTTCGCAATGAGATGACCAAAGATGTAAATGCCTATTTACAGAAGAATTCTCTTGACCAGTTAATGCGGGTGAATGAAAGTGGAAAGAATATCAAGTTTTACAGCAAACCAGGAAAATCTGATAACCACGTTCGCGAACTCTTTATGTATATGGAAGGAGAAAAAGACGGCAAACCAATTTCGGTTATTTTGAGCATCACCGGCGAGATAGACCTGTCTCAATTATCGAGACTTACCTCAGACCTTAAAGTGCCGGGAGCTGAAGAATTAAAAAACATCGAAAATAAATCATAGTTATGAAAAATTTTAAAATCGCCGGGTTCGGCCTGGCCCTGTTGGGATTGGTAGCCTGTCAAAACGAACAGAGCATCCAGGAGTATTATGTAGCTAATCAGGAAAAAAGTGAATTTGTAGCTATAGATGTACCCACCAGTTTATTCGCAAATACCGAATCGCTGAATGCTGAGCAGAAAGAAACCCTGGAGACGGTAAAGAAAATAAATGTGCTAGCATTTCCTTTAAAAGAGTCGGGAGAAAATCACGAGTCTTATGAAACCGAAAAGGAAAATCTGTCTAAAGTTCTACAGAATGAAAAATATCAGCTGCTAATGAAATACGGTTCGGGAACCCGAAAAGCCGAAATCTATTTTACAGGTGATGAAGATGCTATAGACGAATTTATTGTGTTCGGTTTTGATGACGAACGCGGGATGGGTCTGGCCAGGATTTTAGGGGATAATATGGATCCTAAAAGATTGGTTAAGCTTTTGCGTTCGCTTGAAGAAGGTGATATAGATATGCAGGGACTTAAAGGCCTGGCAGGAATGTTTAAAGGCAAGGTAGAAGTTGAAGTTAATGATGGCTACGAGTCATCTACAGCAGCCGACTCTACTTTGGCCAAATAAGGAATTGTTCATTTAAAAAATGAGGCCGTCTGAAGTGTTATTTCAGACGGCTTTTTTTTATTAAATCCCCGTATAGTTTTGAGGAGTGATAGCTTTTAGTTCCTGCTTAACTTCAGCTGAAACTTCCAGGCTTTCTATAAAGTTAGCGATGCTTTCCCGGTTAATTTTTTCATTGGTTCGGGTAAGTCCTTTTAAGGTTTCATAAGGATTTTTAAAACCTTCTCTGCGTAAAATAGTTTGAATGGCTTCGGCAACCACGGCCCAGTTATTTTCGAGATCCTGTTCTAATTTTTCCTGGTTTAGCAACAGCTTATTCAGGCCTTTTAAAGTAGATTTTAAAGCGATAAGGCTGTGGCCTACGGGTACACCTATATTACGAAGTACGGTACTATCGGTTAAATCTCTTTGTAAACGGCTAACCGGAAGTTTTGCTGAAAGATGCTCGTAAATCGCATTGGCAATACCCAAATTCCCTTCACTATTCTCGAAATCTATAGGATTTACTTTATGAGGCATTGCTGAAGACCCGATTTCCCCTTTTTTGATCTTTTGTTTGAAATAATCCATCGAAACATAAGTCCATATATCTCTATCCAGGTCTATAATAATGGTATTGATCCTTTTAAGCGCATCAAAAAGCGCGGCCATATGATCGTAATGTTCAATTTGGGTAGTTGGGAAAGAATAATAAAGTCCCAATTTATTCTGAACAAAATCCTGTCCGAATTTTTTCCAGTTAATATCGCCATAGGCAATTTTATGTGCATTGAAGTTTCCGGTGGCACCTCCAAATTTTGCAGCGTGGGGTACTTCATTTAAAAGATCCATCTGGGCTGCAATTCGGGTGGTGAAAACTTCAATTTCTTTGCCCAGGCGGGTAGGAGAGGCGGGTTGCCCGTGGGTTCTAGCCAAAAGTGGTACTTCGGCCCATTCTTCAGAAAGTTCAATAAGCCTGGTTTGTACCTCTTCAAGGGCCGGAAAATAAACCTCGTCAATAGCATCTTTCAAACTTAAAGGAATGGCGGTGTTATTGATATCCTGGGAGGTTAGTCCAAAATGTATAAATTCCTTGAATTCTTCCAGGCCAATTTTGTCGAATTCATTTTTTAAATAATATTCTACCGCCTTTACATCGTGATTGGTGGTTTTTTCTATCTCCTTCACAGCACGCGCATCTATGCTGCTGAAATTTTTATAAATATTGCGCAGCTTGTCGAAGTTAGAGGCATCTACCTCTTCCAACTGCGGAAGCGGTAATTCGCAAAGAGCGATAAAATATTCAATTTCTACTTTTACCCTGTATTTTATCAGGGCTTCTTCGCTAAAATAGGCTGCAAGAGATTTGGTTTTGGAATGGTATCGGCCGTCTATAGGCGAAATGGCGGTAAGCGGTGTCATGCTGTTGTGTTTGATTTTAAAAACCTCAAAGATACTGCTTCAGAAGCATCTATAAAACCCCAGGGCTTTTTTCTTTCAGGCTTTATCCAACAAATCATCTACTAGTTTTGGTACGCCTGCGACGGCTTTTTCTGCCAGGATTTGGAGATTTTTGCCCGGGTTTATGCCCGGTGAAGGATCGATAAAGTAAATAGGAATTCCTTCAGGAGCAAAATCTACAAGACTTGCCGCAGGGTAAACCTGCATGGAAGTACCAATAATGATAAGAATATCGGCCTGCGCGGTGATTTCAGCAGCTTTTGGAAACATAGGGACTGCCTCTCCAAACCATACCACGTGCGGGCGCAATTGAAAATTATGTTCACAAAAATCGCCGGGATTGATATCCTTTCGCCAATCCATTACCAGCTCTTCATTAAAAGTGCTTCGGGCTTTGAGCAATTCGCCATGTAAATGAGTCACCTTTTTACTACCTGCTCGTTCGTGTAAATCGTCTATATTTTGAGTGATAATTTCAACATCATATTTTTCCTGCAGTTTTGCCAGGGCATAATGCGCGGCATTGGGTTGTACCTCCAAAAGCTGGCGGCGACGCTGATTATAAAAATCAAGCACCAGGGCCTGATTCTTTTCCCAGCCCAGGGGAGAAGCCACTTCCATCACATCGTGACCTTCCCAAAGCCCATCGGCATCTCTAAAGGTTTTAATCCCGCTTTCGGCACTGACCCCGGCTCCGGTTAGAATAACTATTTTTTTGTTTAACATAGTTTAAGTGTGTTTTAAACCAAACTTAACGATTGATTAGGTAAGAAACTACTTATCTAACAATAACTTAGTGGTGAATTTAATATTATACCATTAACAAACCAATTTAAATGTTATGAAAAAATTATTACTAATGGCTTTTATTGCCATGCCATTTTTGTTCTGGAGTTGTGATAACGACGATGATGTCGTAAATCCCACTCCTCCCGAATTTGAGGGAGAATCTAAAGTTTATGAACTAAACGCAGTAGCTAATCCCGATATTTCTGGAACTGCTATTTTTATGGAAAATGAAGACGGTACAACTACAGTTGAAATCGAACTTCAAAACACCCCTGCCGGTGGAACCCACCCGGCACATATCCATTACGGTACAGCCGCTGAAGGCGGTGATATCGCCGTTACTTTTGAACCTGTAGACGGAGATACCGGAATGAGTACTACCGTGGTAACCAGTCTTGATGATGGTACTTCAGTAACTTATGAAGATCTTATCGCCTTTGATGGGTACATCAACGTGCATCTAAGCGCCGATGAGCTGGAGACTATTGTAGCTCAGGGAGATATTGGGGAAAATGAACTAACCGGCCAGTCAAAATCTTATATGCTTGGTGAAAAAGATGTGGAAGGGATTAGCGGAAGCATTCTTTTTGAAGAACGTGTAAATGGAGAAGCTCAGGCTACCATTATGCTGGATAATACTCCTGAAGGAGGAACTCACCCTGCACATATTCACATGGGTACTGCCGTAGATGGGCCTGGAGATATCGCTTTTACTTTTACTCCCGTAAATGGAGATACCGGGATGAGCCGTACGAACGTTTCTATGTTAGATGATGATACCCCGTTTATGTATAATGATATTTTGAGCTATGACGGTTATGTAAATGTACATCTTAGCGCTGATGAGCTAACAACAATTGTAGCTCAGGGAGATATAGGAGAAAATGAACTAACCGGAGAATCAAAAACCTATGAGTTAATGGAAAAGGATGTTGAAGGGATTATGGGAACTGCCACTTTCGAAGAACGTGTAAATGGTGAGGCTTTGGCCACTATTAGTTTACAAAACACTCCCGATGGCGGGATGCACCCTGCTCACATTCATATGGGAGCTGCTGTAGACGGCCCTGGAGAAATAGCTTTTACATTTAACCCTGTAAACGGAACTACCGGGATGAGCATGACCAATGTTTCTATGTTAGATGATGACAGCGAATTTATGTATTCAGATGTTTTGGAATATGATGGATATATCAATGTACACCTTAGCGCCGATAATCTTGGTACTATCGTAGCCCAGGGAGACATTGGAGGAAACGAACTTACCGGGGAATCCAAGACCTATGAACTTAACAGTGTAGCCGTACCGGGAATTGAAGGTACAGCTACTTTTGAAGAGCGAATGAATGGTAATACTCTGGTAACTTTAGATGTAGATAATACAGTTCCCGGAATGATGCATCCTGCACATATTCATTATAATTCTGCTGCTGAAGGTGGAGATATTGCTATTAGCCTGAATGCGGTAAATGGAACTACCGGAATGAGCATGACTAATGTGGAAATGTTGGATGATGAGACAGCAATCACTTACGAAGAGCTATTGAGTTTCGATGGCTATATCAACGTTCACTTAAGTGCTGAAGATCTTGGAACTATCGTAGCTCAGGGAGATATAGGATCTAATGAACTTACCGGAGAATCTGTTTCTTACGATCTAAACTCGGTAGATGTACCCGGAATTATGGGAACCGCTACCTTTGAAGAGCGTATGAGTGGTGAAACCCTGGTAACTATTAGTCTTGAGGGTACCCCCGAGGGTGGAACTCACCCAGCTCATATTCACTTTAATTCAGCTGAAGAAGGTGGAGATATTGCCATTAGCCTTAACCCGGTAGATGGTACCACTGGGATGAGTATGACCCAGGTGATGAGCCTTGACGGAGAAGACGGAGATAACATTAGTTATGAAGGTCTTCTGGAGTTTGATGGTTACATCAATGTACACCTTAGTGCAGATCAATTAGATGTAATTGTTGCCCAGGGAGATATAGGCTCTAATTCTTAATTGTAAATTATATCTTACAACGAGGCCGTCTTAAAAGCTATTTTTAGACGGTCTTTTTTTATTCGTGCTTTAGGCAGTTTTACAATGTTATTGTTTTC
>NZ_JBSYGH010000015.1:0-65115 GCF_054121495.1 Salegentibacter haimaensis | reverse complement strand
GCTTTCATACCATGAAAATAATACTATCCTGAATTATTTCCAATAAAAAAGAGACTGCCTTTTCAGACAGCCTCTTCTCTGTGTAGCGGGAACTGGACTCGAACCAGTGACCTTCGGGTTATGAGCTGGAATTAGAGGAACAGTAAAATCTGCCAAACACCCGTAAACACTATGATTTCCAGAGATTCACATTTTTATTGATATCAAGAAATAGCAGGTAAAATGGAATTATTCTGTACCTATTCTGTACCCTTTTTTGAAAAATAACCTTATATTTAAAACATTAAAAATTAGATGGTTATGGCAAATATTCAGGTAGTCTTACGCCCCAATAAAATCAAGAAAAATGGCACTATTCCTCTTGCCCTTAGAATAAGTGAAAATTACAAGACCAATTACCACTTTTTGGGCCATTCGATTTTAGAGAAAGATTGGGATGAAACTTTGAAAAAAGTAAAAAAGAGCCATCCCAACCACAAGAAGCTCAACTATTTTCTCAATAAGAAAATGACCGAAGCCCAGGATTTGTATTTTCATTCAGAAGATGATTTGACGCCCAGACAGATTAAAAACAAACTCAAAGGGCCGGGAGGTTCTCAATCATTCTTTTCAGTAGCGGCTGAACGTGTAAAACAGAAATATGATAAAGGAACTTTTTCTGTTGCGAAATCTGAGCTGTCTATTCTTTATAACCTGGAAGAATTTCTGAACCTCAAAACCAGTCAAAAGAAAGAGGAGGTTATAAAATCAATAAAAGAGCGAAGACGAGTACGAGTGAGTAAAACCAGAAAAGGTCAATATACTTTTGAGGAGGCCATTATCTATTTTAAGAAAAATACACGGCTCGAGTTTCGGGAAATGAATGAATCATTTCTAAACAAGTATAAGGTCTTTTGCTCTACTTATATGGGACATAAAACCCGAACTATCACAAACCAGCTTATTTTTATTAGAACACTTTTCAATGTTGCTATAAAAGACGGGATTGTTTCTCAAAAGTATTATCCTTTCGCGGGCGAAAAAGAAAAAATAAGAATTGGGTCTGGAAATAAAATTGGACTGACTGCTGAGGAAGTTACCAGAATAGAAAATCTTGAAGTGGAAAGTCATACTTCGATATGGCATACCAGGAATGTATGGCTTGTTTCTTTCTACTTTGCAGGAATAAGAATTTCGGATGTTGTAGCCTTGAAGTGGACCGATCTAAAAGATGGCCGTCTTTACTATGTGATGAATAAGAATGAAAAACCATTGAGCTTTAAAGTCCCGAACAAAGCCAAAACCATCTTTAACCTCTACCTGATGGACAAGGTGGAAAACAATGGCTATATTTTTCCATTTTTAAAAGATGCTGATCAACAGGATCCAAAAAGCGTATTTCTTAAAATGAGGAACGCTACTAAGGTTTTAAATAAATTCCTTAAACGAATAGCTGACGAGTGTGAAATAGACAAAAACCTCTCAAACCACATAGCCCGTCATACTTTTGGAAATATAGCCGGAGATAAAATACACCCCTTAATGCTTCAAAAGCTTTACCGACATAGTGACCTAAAAACCACGCTAAATTACCAGGCCAACTTTATTCATAGAGATGCAGATGATGCTTTGGATAGTGTAATTAATTTTTGAATTCAAGAGTTTACGGGGAGAATCTGATTAACTAAAGAATTTAATTCACAATCTCATTCACCAAATCAATTCGTTCCAGAAGTCGGTTTACGAGTTCTTCTTTGGTCACAAAATACTTTTTGTATTTACCGGTGGTCTTGCCATTGGATAAGGATACAGTTACTCTCCAATTTCCATCGCTTAACTGACTTGCCAATTCAGGTATTTCTTTTGAAGGAATAAATAGAATATTTTCATCCATTTCCATCTTTTCCGGATTGAACATAAGCCCAATAACGTAATAGGAGTGGTGCGGCTTAAAGGTGTTACCGTTAATAGTAAGGATTAACCGATTTCTTTTTTGCACATTAAACCTTGATTTTACCTGAATATAAATGGGGTTGTATATTTTTTCCTTAAGTACAATTAAGTCAATGCCCCGATCATCAATTACCGGTTTATATACGTTCAAAAGACCCTGGCTGTAGAGCAAAATTATTTCCTTTACTCTATCTTCACCAATATTTCCTTTAGACTGGGAAGACAGGCCAGAGATGTCTATAAAATTTTCATCTTCCTTTTCTTCCGAATCTTCTATTTTCGCCTTTTCCTCTAAGCTGATCGTAATTAAATCTACAGAGACTTCTACCGAAATCATGTCACCGGCAGCTAAGTTGTGTTTTCTATAGAAAGGGGTTAAACCAAATATTCTATTGTGGTCTGAGTTATAACTTTTAGCTTTCGGTTTATTTTCTCCGGGAAATAATATCTTTATTTCAGCATTTTCATTAGGCAACATCTCTCTAACCCCCGCAGGAATATATAAAAAGCCCAATTTTTTTTCTACTCCTATTAATTTACGTTGGTATTTAATTGACGGCATAGGTTATTAGTTTAATTTCATTTTATATCCTTATTATAAAGCGATTTACATTCCTTAGACTCAATTATCCATCCCATTAATAAATGTCTCAACAAAGCCTACTATTTTTTTAAGCAATCTATCCCCGATTTTTTTACGATGCAGCACAGATGGTTTTTCTGTTTTAAGTAAGTTAAGGAGTTCATCTCTTAAGGGCTCTCTTTCAGCAAAAAGATAATCTTCGATAAGTTTCTGGGTTTTTTCTTTATCTAAATTTTCTTCTTCTATTAATTTAATAAATGCTTTTTGTTGTTCTGCAGACCAAAATTGTTCAAATTCTTCGGGAATTTCATCAGTATCGGTTACCCGGGGTAGGTTTTCTTCGATGAACTTTTCAATGAGTTCTCTTTTGCTTCTTAAATTGGTTTCTCCGGCAATTAAATCTACTACTTCTTTCTTTTTACGCTGCTTTTCAGACTCTTTGGTATCTTTTAGTTCTGCCAGTAATTTCAGAATATAAGTGACATTTATTTCATCCCGGTGAATTAATTCCAGTTCAAAATCTACATCTTCCAGAATTGAAACTTTTTCCTTGCTGTGATCAGTTTTTACCTTATCGTGAAGATCCAGATATTTACTTTTGTAATCTTCAAATTGCTGGGCATTCATCGCCAGGTCTTCCCAATCGAAATCGGCAAAGGTGCCCATTGTGTTTTTAAGCCGCATCACTTCCCGAAAGGCTTTAATAAATTCTAATTCGTCTTCTTCGCTTACCAGATCGTCCACGCTTTTAACAGTAGGGGTAATCCCCAAAAGTGCGATATAGGCTTCATTGAACTTCTTTATATAATCCTCGTAGGGTTTCATTATGATATTCTCTATTGCCTCTTTATTGCTAAAAAGCGTAATCGCCTCATCAGTAAGCTTTTTTAGATTACGGAATACTACTATTTCACCCTGGGATTTTTGTTCATTTATAATTCGGTTGGTCCTGGAATACGCCTGAATCAATCCGTGATAGCGAAGATTTTTATCTACATACAAAGTATTAAGCGCCGGGCTATCAAAACCGGTAAGAAACATATTTACTACTAAGAGAATATCTATTTTTCGATCCTTAACCTTCTTTGAAATATCGTTGTAATAATTATAAAAAGACTGGCTGTCTTTAGTAGAAAAATTGGATCCAAACATCTGGTTATAGTCGCCAATATAACTTTCTAACTTATCCCGTTTATGTTGATGTAAGCCATAAAGTACAGGCGATTCTTCTACTACCGAAACTTCTTCGGGAATAAAACCATTTGCATCGGCGTCATCTTCATTGGCTACATAACTGAAAATTGTCGCTATTTTCAAATTATGTCTTCCTTCTTCCTTTTTCTTTCGAAAGAGATCATAATACTTAACCAACACATCGGTACTGCTCACACATAACATTGCAGTAAATTCACGGCTATGGGTTTTTCTATTGTGATTGGCAATTATGTAATCTACAATTCTGTCTATCCGCTCAGTAGATTCCATAAGTTCCTTGCGGTCTATATCTTCAACCTCCACGTCTATTTCGGTGGCGCTATCCTTTTGCCTGAACTTCCCAACATATTCAACAGCAAATTTTAGGACGTTTTCATCTTTAATGGCATCGGTAATAACATATTTGTGAAGGCAATCCCCGAAAAGGTCCTTTGTTGTTCGCTTACCTAAGTCGTTTTTTGCAGCATTATCTGCAAAGATGGGCGTTCCGGTAAAACCAAACATCTGGTGATTATTAAAGAAGCTCTTTATCCGATTATGGGTATCACCAAACTGACTGCGGTGACATTCATCGAAAATAAAGACTATGGGCTCATCCTGCAGGTTCTGCATTTTTTGCAAATAGCGCTTTTTACTAATGGCCGTATTCAATTTCTGGATTGTAGTTACGATCAATTTGGTATCATCTTCAAACTGATCAACCAGGGCTTTGGTATTATCTGTGCCATCTATACTACCCTTTGAAAACGAATTGAACTCCTTGGTAGTTTGGTAATCGAGATCCTTCCTATCCACCACAAACACCACTTTTTTCACCTGTGGCATTTGCATAATTATCTGACTGGCCTTAAAAGAGGTGAGCGTTTTTCCTGAACCTGTGGTATGCCAAATATAACCGTTATGGGTGCTGTTTTTCACCTTATCGATCATCGCCTCTACCGCGTAAAACTGATACGGCCTTAGCACCATTAAAATTTTATTGGTTTCATTTAAAACGATATACTTACAAATCATTTTCGAGATATGGCAAGGCTCTAAAAATTCACTTGTAAAACCATTTAAAATGTTGGTAAGGCGTTTATTTTCTTTGTTTGACCAATAAAAAGTTTGTTTGAAAGATTGATGCCTGTTGTTAGCGTAGTATTTGGTATTTACCCCGTTACTAATAATGAAGATTTGAACGTATTGGTAGAGTGCCGAGTTACTTCCAAAAGAATGTCGCTGATAGCGATTCACCTGGTTGAAGGCTTCCTTCATCTCCAGGCCTCTTCTCTTTAATTCGATTTGCACCAGGGGCAGCCCATTCACTAATAAGGTTACATCATAGCGGTTCTTGTAATTGCCATCTATCGTAACCTGGTGGGTAACCTGATAATGATTTTGACACCAATGAATGGTGTTTAAAAATTCGAAGTAGAGATTATCCCCGTTATCACGAATAATATGCTGTTTTTCCCTAAGGGTTTTAGCTTTTTCAAAGACAGAACCCTTGCTTAAAATATTTAAAACCCGGGCGAACTCATCTTCAGAAAAACTTATATTATTATGTTTTTCTAATTGAGTTTTAAGGTTGGCCAGTAATGCATCCTCATTGGGTATGACAACCTTTTTATATCCCAGGCTTTGTAATTGATCAACTAATTTATTCTCTAGAATTTGTTCTGATTGGGTAGCGGACACTTTAATTTGCTTTTTTTATACGGCGTAATCCTGATTATAGATATCAGGGTACACTATTCTATATTCCCGAAAATTAACATCCGGTAATTTTAATAAACAAAGTTGTATTTCGGGTTTGTAGTGTAAGTATTGGTAATTCTTTCCAGGCTCAAATACGATGCGATAATTAGGCTGATAATCCCGGCTTTTAGAATTAATTCCAAAGACTCTTATCGCTTTATAATTTAGGAATAAATCATTCTCCTGCATAAATTTCAGAACCCTACTTACGGTGGTATTTGCAGAAATAAGGCTTTTAGATCTCATAAAATTTATACTCTTATGGAAATCTTCCATATGTCTTGTATTCCCAACCAGGTCAAAACAATTATTATCGTCTAGATCAACAAAAGCTTCGCAAATTATATAGCAATTATCGCAGTGTACTTCTCCCCACCAATGGGCGTTTTCTATAAAGGTATCCCAAAAATAATAACCATCACCTAACCAGGAATTTCTCCAGTTGCATGGAAACGGGCCGTTCGTCTCAATTTCATCCGGGTTCTCCTTATCTTTTAAGGTTTGGTAAATTTTGGTATTTTTCAAAATAAGTTGAGCTTATTTTACAATTGTATTTTCTCTTAGGGGCTTTTCTAAAGAGGTAAGATTTAAGGTAGGTAACATTACCGGTTGTATGTTGGCCTGATTGGTTACCATACTAACATAGGCCCGCATATAAGGAAAAAGAATGGCGATACTATTTCTGTAAAAAAACTCAGGTATATCATCCAGGCTATGAACTTCTTTAAAGTCAAAAACCCCAATACATTTTACAATTACAAAGGGTTTTGTTCCTTCCTCTTTTGAGGATAAGGCTGAAAAAATAAATGAAAGGTTATATTTTTTATCCTTCGGGTAGAATATTCCAGATGGCTCAAAATTCACGTATAAATCATCCCCTTTGCGGTGATCCATATCAATATGAACTTGATTAAAGTAGTATTTCTCTATTGAGAAACTTGCCCGTTTTGTGTTTTCCATTATTTAAATTTTGGGTAAAAAAAAATCCGAACTAAAGTTCGGATTTTCAAAGTTATTAATAAAATTTTCGGGCGGTAAAGTTTCCTCCAACTTTCCGACTTCAATTAACAGTTTAGATTCCCGTATAAAAGTTTCAATAGAAGGACTATCAATTTCGTCGTATTCTTCGGTTTGCTTCCAGTCCTTCATCACCTGCTCATTAGAAGTATTTTCAAAGTACTTCTTAAGCCTGTCAAGCATCGTTTCCATAATTCTTAGATTTTTTTGAGTATAACTCAGTGGACAAATGTAACGCTAAAAGTAAATTTCACAAAGTGTTTATATAAATTTTAGCAATACATCTAAATATACAAAAAGGATACCAGGCCCACAAAAGTTTTATTTATTAGATTGTTTTTATTGGTTTCTTTTAAATAGTTACTTACTAGTTACATCTAAAAACTCCTATTTTACCGGGGGTTACAGTCATAAATTATCGCTTAGTTACATCTCTGTTACATTGTTTTACAGCTATACAAACATTTGTTGCAGCAGGCCCTTTTTATAGATTTTGCTCTTTTCTATTTGTTGGGTGGTTAAAGCTATTTTCTCGTCTATAGCCGATAAGAAATCGGCTATCTTTTGTTGTTCTTCTATACAAGGTATATTCATTCTAATATCAAAAAAATCCTGTACCCCTATATTTAATAAACCGTGATTTCTTGCGCCTTCTTGTGCTACTTTTTTAATTTCTCGATTTTGTAAACCACTATCAAAATATTGCTCAATAAAACTATTTGAAACTTTATTATTAAATCTAAAACAAATATAAAGTGTAGATACCACGCCTTCTGGATAGTTTTTAAGTCTTTTAATTGCTCCCATAGGATAGCCGGTTGAATAGCTTTTATTATATGCGAAATCATCTTTTTGAATCAAATAGTAGCCCTTTAAATTTTTAGAAGATACGGACCTATTAAAATACTTTAATTGGTTAACTAACCCCATTTGCGCGGATATAGTAAGAACATTTTGGTTGTTTATTTTATTTTTACGGGTAACTCTATCACTAAGAGCCGACAATTTCATTTTTTCCCACTCCGGAAACTCCTTTCCATAATCATCCTTAAACCTCAGCTCCTGCTTAAAGATCTTTTGCATCACGCCTTTTTTGTATTGTTCTAAAAGGTCTTTCCTTTTCTCAAGGTTTTGAATGCGAGTATCTATAGCTGTGAGGAACTGGGCTATTTTTTGTTGTTCGGGGAGGGGTGGAAATGCAACTTTTAATGTTTTAACAATTTTAGCAGATAAATTCCCTTGACCACCTTGTAGATAGGTATTTACAATTGACGTTTTTTTAAAAGATAAAATTTGGTGTAAAAAGTTTTTATTCTCTTCAGTCCTAATACATAGAATAGCTTGATTTATAGCTCCAGCAATTTTGGAAATTGCAATATCACCACTATTGGCTCCATATAAGGCATACAAAATATCACCCTTTTCAACTAACTTGGCAGAAGAGCTTTTCAGAGCATCTTCACTAATAAACTTATCAACTTTAGAATCGAAAATATTACCCGATACAAAAAGTAACAATATTTTATTTTATTGGGCTTAGAGCCTATTGAGACGCATATGAGAGACAAAATAAGATTTTCGGTTACTTCCTATACTAGTATTGAAACAATATTAATAAATTTTATATCATTAGTTTTAAATTAATAATAAAATTACATGTTCTTATTTCGTGAAATATAAGTATAAATTTTTGTTATATTTCCAAAAAGTTAGAAGACGTATGATAAATTTTCCAATTATAGCTGGTACTCTCGCTTCAATGCTTCACGTTATTTCTGGGCCAGATCATTTGGCAGCCGTTACACCTTTGGTTATAGAAACTAAAAGAAAAGCATGGAAAATAGGATTATTCTGGGGGCTTGGGCATTTGTTAGGTATGCTACTTATTGGTGTGCTATTTCTTGTATTTAAAGACGTAATTCCAGTGGATGCTATTTCTGCATATAGTGAGCAATTGGTCGCTTTAGTGTTAATAGGTGTTGGGCTTTGGGCATTTTATCGCATTTTTAATAAGAAAAAGAAACACTTACATCCACATGTGCATGCTGAAAAAGAAACGTATGCTCACATACACGAACATACACATAATCATAATGAAGGTCATGGGCATACTCATGATAAAATTGTAAAGCAAAATATATTATCTTCTTTGGGAATAGGTTTTTTACACGGATTGGCTGGCGTTTCGCATTTTTTACTATTGTTGCCTGTATTGGGTTATGAAGATAATTCTGAAGGAATTCAATACATTATAGGCTTTGCTATCGGAACAGTTTTAGCAATGTCTGCTTATGCTTTAATTCTTGGAAAGCTAACGTCGTATTCAAAGAATCAACATAATGATAGCTTTTTTAAGGGGATTCGTTTTGCAGGAGGATTGTTTGCTATTGTAATTGGAATATATTGGTTGTATTTAAGTTTATAAATCACAAATTATTATTCTGTGATTTCCTGTATCAGCTAAAAATAGTTTATCATTAAATGTAGTGATAGAAAAAGGCCAATAAATAGCACTTTGCGTTCCTGTTAAATTGCCTTTGTATTCACTACTGGTTTGAAAATCTGGGCGACCAATAAGCCAGTCGGCCGGAGCATTATTGGTTTTTGGAATACTATCAAAGCCTAATACGCGACTGTTTCCAGTATCATTCACCAAAATACCTTCTTTGTAGAAACAAGCATCGTAAGTCCAATTTAGTGTATTTGCTTCGGGAGATAATCTAAATTGATTTTGCCCACAAGCATCAAAATTATCTTGTCCAATAATGATATTTGCTGGCTTACTAAAAGCATTATTTTTATCGTTCCAAACCAGAATCCTGTAAAATTGGGTATCTGCAATGGCCAATACTCCATTTACACTTATTTTAACAGAATACGGCCAAATAGGGTCGTTGTTTTCATAGTCTCTGGTATTAAAATCGGGTTTACCAATAACCTTGTCTGCTGCTGCAAAATTTTCTATTGGAATGTCATCAAAAAACAAAACGCGCCTGTTTCCAGTATCAGCAACCCAAAGACTTTTCCCATCCGAAAACACACCATAAGGCCAATTTAATGTGTTGGCTTTGGGATTAGCTGCTTGTCCTTCTACATTGGGTTGATTCGTTTCAAAGTTAGGTTGCCCCAAAACAACGTCTGCTGGTTGCGCATTTTTTGTTGGCAAAGTGTGCCATATTAATACACGATGATTCCAGGCATCAGCAACTATTAATTTTTCACCATCACTCCATAAACCAGAAGGGTAATGCAATGTTTTTGAACTCACTGAAGCATTGGAATTTCTACCAGAATCTTCAATAAGTTCCTGACCTAAAATCACATCGGGTTCGGCAAATTCTGTTGTTGGAATCGTATTCCAAATAAACACTCTATTTTGTCCTGTGTCAGAAACAAACAGCATATTATTAGCTACAAACACACCTCTTGGTGCTAAAAAGGGTTTATGCTTTGAGCCTTTAAATGTGTATGCTTTAGCAACTTTATTACCTAAAGTAGAATAATCCATAGATTAACAAATTCTGGGTAATTGCTCACCTGGTAACATACTTACGACACGTTTTCCGCCAATGGCACTTTCTAAAATGACCTGTCTTTGATGTGCTTCAACAACAGTTCCAATGACTTTTGCATCTTTTCCGTTTTCATTTTTTTGAAGCGTTTGAAGAAAATCATCTTCAATAGAACTATCTACAAATGCTATAAATAGCCCTTCATTGGCAACATAAAGTGGGTCTAATCCTAATAGCTCGCAAGCACTGGCAACGTGATCATCTATAGGTAAATCCTTTTGAAAAATGTCTATTCCAATATTTGTCGATAATGCAATTTCTTTTAATATCGTAGCTACACCTCCACGTGTTGGGTCGGTTAAAAGGTGAATGCCTTTTCCGAATTTTTCGATGAGGTGAATGATAGTGTGATTGAGATTAGTGGTATCGCTTTCAATAGTTGAATCAAATTCCAAGCCTTCACGAACTGACATGATAGCCATACCATGAGTTGCAATATTGCCACTAACAATTATCTTATCACCTATTTTAATATTCTCTTTACTAATGTTTGCGCTAGGATGAATAGCACCTATTCCAGATGTATTAA
The DNA here is from genome assembly GCF_054121495.1 of Salegentibacter haimaensis. Taxonomy (NCBI): domain Bacteria; kingdom Pseudomonadati; phylum Bacteroidota; class Flavobacteriia; order Flavobacteriales; family Flavobacteriaceae; genus Salegentibacter; species Salegentibacter haimaensis. The sequence continues at coordinate 54,527 of NZ_JBSYGH010000015.1, read as the reverse complement.
TAAACACTTTATCACCTTTACCTTTTTCTACAACTTTAGTATCTCCCGTAACAACTTTTACATTAGCTTTTTCACAAGCTTGTTTAATAGCAACTAAAATTTCCCAAAATTCAGTCATTTTTAAACCTTCTTCAAGAATAAAACTTAATGATAGATACTTTGGTATTGCTCCACACATAGCTATATCATTAACAGTACCATTAACAGCCAATTCACCAATATTACCTCCAGGAAAAAAAATAGGGGATACTAAAAAGCTGTCTGTTGAGAATGCCATTTTTCCATTCAATTCTAAAAAAGCACCATCATGTCTTTTATCTAAAACATCATTGCTTAATAGGTCGAAAACACCACTATCTAATAATTTGTTGGTTAGAGAACCTCCGCTGCCGTGACCCAATGTAATTACATCAAAATCTAATTTTGGCATTGGGCATTGCAGTTGCATTCGTATTTTTTTTGAATCCGACATTGATAATTATTTAAGATGTATTAAGCTTCAATTAAACCTGAAAAATGGTAGTAGGCGGCACAAGCTCCTTCGCTACTTACCATAGGTGCTCCAAGAGGGAATGAAGGTTTGCATTTTTTTCCAAACTGGGCACATTCGAAAGGCTTTTTTATCCCTTTCATAATTTGACCCGAAATACAATCTGGGTGTTCCGGTGCTTCCTCAATGGTTATACTAAACTTTTTGTTGGCATCAAAGGCAGCATACTCTTTTCTAACGGCATATCCACTTTCTGGAATTTCTCCTATACCACGCCACATTTGGTTTTTAATTTCGAAAACTTCAAAAATCATTTTTTGTGCTTCCGTATTTCCTTCTTCTCTAACAATTCTTGAATATTGGTTCTCAACTTTGGCTTTATTAGCTTCTAACTGTCTAATTACCATTAAGATACCTTGTAACACATCCAAAGGTTCAAAACCAGTTACCACAATAGGCACTTTATAATGTTCTGACAATGGATGATATTCAGAATTTCCCATAATGGTACATACGTGACCGGCTGCTAAAAAACCATCTATTTTGCTTTCCTCGTCATCTATGACTGCTTTTATGGCTGGTGGCACCAGCACGTGTGAAGCAAGTATAGCGTAGTTTTTCAGGCCTTTTCTATGCGCGTGAATAACCGATAAGGCATTGGCAGGCGCTGTTGTTTCAAACCCAACGGCAAAAAACACAACTTCTTTATTTGGATTGTCTTCTGCAATTTTTACTGCTTCTAATGGCGAGTATAGAATACGGATATCTCCACCTTTTGCCTTGGCTTCCAAAAGGTTGATTTTAGAACCTGGGACACGTAGCATATCGCCAAAAGAACAAAGAATAACATTTTCGTTTAATGCTAAATGAATGGCTTTATCAATTAAATTGAGAGGTGTTACACATACAGGACAACCTGGTCCGTGAATCATTGTGACCTCTTTTGGTAACATATCTATAATTCCATTTTTTACTAAACTATGGGTTTGTCCGCCACAAACTTCCATTATAGACCAAGGTTGTGTTACGGTTTTCTTTATTTCTTCGAGATACTGCTTTGCTAATTCAGGGTCTCTGTATTCGCTTAAATATTTCATTGTTCATCTTTTTTAGGAAGATAATCTTCTACATCTTCAAGTTCTCCTAATTCTCCAATTTCTTCTAAATATTTGAAGGTTTTTTTTGCTTCTTCCTCATTAACTTTACTAATGGCGACACCCACGTGCACCAACACATAATCATCAATTTTTGCATCTGGCAACATTTCTAAACTGGCTTCTTTGGTTATACCACCAAAGGAAACTTTTGCCATTCGGACCAAACCATTATGTTGTAATTCTATACTTTTTATTTTTCCAGGAATTGCTAAACACATTGTTCTAATTTTTTATATGTTGATGATACATTAATTGCCCAAAAGAGACATTCTCATCGTTAGCAGACAATTTACAATTTAATTTTAAATTAATATTTTCTTTTTTTGCCATTTGATTGAGCATAGAAACCAATAGTGAATTTTGAAATACACCTCCACTGCAAGCAATGGTTTTGATTTCATTGGTTTTAGCAACATTTATTATACTTTTTGCCAATGTGTATATAAAACTATATGCCAACCGTTCTTTACAAAATCCTTCATTATAGGCTTTTACAATTGATTGAATAATGTGTTTCGATGGGATTTTGCCATAATTCTTTTTATACAAAAAATCAATATAATAACTTTTGGAATAGCTTTTTGCACAGGTTTCAAGTTGCATAGCAGCTTCTGCTTCAAACGTATTTAGGTCAACTAAATCCAACGCTGAAGCTACCGCATCAAACAATCTACCTACTGATGATGTTTTAAGAGTGTTCGTTTTTATCATACTTGAATAAATATTCCACTCGGTTTCAGAAAACTTACCTTTTATAAAACTTCTATGTTCAGAATCTAAAAGGCTAAACAATGTTAAACGTGGTTCTTTCGCCATTTTATCATTGGCTAACCAATCGTAGTATTCAAAATGGGTTAAACGCTCTATTTTATTGCCTTGATAAGTGAAAAATTCACCTCCCCAAATATGGTTATCATCACCTAAACCTGTACCATCCCAAACAATGCCCAGTATTTTTTCTTCGGAAGCAAATAAGTTGTTTTCGCCTAAAACACTTGCAAAATGAGCTTTATGATGTTGAATTTCTTGAATTTCTGCACTCAACTGCGAAGCTAATTCCTTACCCAAAATGCTACTTTGATATTGTTGATGTTTATCAATAAGAATTGTTTTGGGCTCTATTTCAAACAAAGAAACGTAGTTTTCGATGGTCGCTTGAAAACGTTTTATAACTTCATAGCTATCTAAATTACCAAAATATTGACTCACATACGCTTGTGCGTTTGGCACAAAAGTAAAGGTGCTTTTTAAATGGGCTCCCATTGCTAAAATGGGCTTTTTAGAGTTGATTGTAGTGTTAATATAATTTGGAGCCAATCCTCTTGAACGCCTTAAAATAAGTTGACTACCTTCTGCAAAGGTTACTACTGAATCGTCTTGAGGAAACTGGATGTCGAGATTATGATGCAGAAAATAATCGGCAACTTCATTTAACTGCTTATGCGCATCATTATCGCTAGAAATAATAGGTGAGCCGTGGATATTTCCACTTGTGGCAACAATAGGGATTCCTACTTTTTTAATGATTAATTCCAACAGTGCTGAAGAAGGTAGCATTACACCTGTTTGATGTAGATTGGGTGCAATGGTATCGACAGAAATTCGAGTGTGTTTGGTGTTTTGAAGAATAACAATAGGTGCTACTCTGGATTTTAAGGCATTTGCTTCATAATTAGAAACATTAAAATCTTTTTTTATAGACTCCATAGAAGGGTAGAGCACCGCAAAAGGCTTATTAGGTCTTTTTTTTCGTTTTCGTAATTTTTTAATGGCTTCAGGGTTTGAGGCATCGCAACATAATACATAACCATTTGTGTTCTTTATGGCGAGTATATTTCCTTCGATTAAACGTTTAGCAGATTTTTCAATACATTCTAATTGATTGATAGCAATGGTTTCTCCCAAATTGGTTACTAATTGTAATTGAATACCGCACGACTTACAAGAATTGGTTTGAGAATGAAAACGTCTGTTTGTTGGATTGGTATATTCTTCAAGACAAGTGGAACACATATCAAATTCAGTTAATGAGGTGTGTGCTCTTTCAAAAGGGAATTTTTGGGTTATGGCATAGCGTGGGCCACAATGCACACAAGTGGTAAATGCATAGTTATAACGCCTGTTTCCTGAATCTGAAATTTCTGCTTTACAGTTTTCGCAGATAGCAAAATCTGGTGTTAAGGGTAGATTGATTTGCGCACTTGTTTTTGTGATAACAATTGAAAAATCATCAAACTTTATTAGTGGAACTTCGTCTATACTATGCGCTGTAATTACAGCAATTTCTGGTTTATTTAGTAGAATCTGTTCTAAAAATTGTGTTGCTTTCTCTTCGGAAGTATTGCAATAAATAATGACCCCTTCTTCATTATTTGAAACAGACCCGTTAAGCTGATGTTCTTTGGCTAGATTAAAAACAAAAGGGCGAAAACCTACTCCTTGAACTCGCCCTTTAATTTGTATTTTAAATGTTTTACTCACCAAATTACGCACATTATGCCTGTTGCTTTTGTTTTACTTTTTCAATCAACCAATTGCACCAAGCATCAATACCTTCTTCTGTTAAAGATGAAATTTGTATGACCTCTAACTCGTGATTGACTTCTCGTGCATCTTTGGTTACTGCTTCTACTGAAAATGGTAAATAGGGCAACAAATCGGCTTTGGAAACCAACATCATATCGCTTGTTAGAAACATACGCGGGTATTTTTTTGGCTTATCGTCTCCTTCGGTAGTTGCCATTAAGGTAACGCGGTAGTCTTCACCTAAATCAAAAGATGCCGGACAAACTAAATTACCCACATTTTCAATAAACAGTAAATCGATATTTTCTAAATCGAACCTGTCCAATACTTGGTGTATCATTTGAGCTTCTAAATGGCAAATGCCTCCAGTTACAATTTGTAAGGCGAAAATTCCTGTTTCACGGATACGATCCGCGTCACGTTCGGTTTCTAAATCGCCCACCATAACAGCCATAGTAAGTTTGTCTTTTAGCTTTTCGGCTGTTTTTTGCATCAATGTCGTTTTTCCGCTACCAGCGGAAGAGGTAATATTAACTAACAGCGTTTTGGTTTTTGCCATTTCTTTTTTAATAATATCTGCTACAAAATCATTTGCTTTAAGCAAATTGATGTTTGTGTTCTCGCACTGTACTGTTCCGCGAGCTGCTTTTGTTGATTTTTCTATGCTCATTATTTTTAGTCTTCAAATTCTACTTTATGGATTAACATTTCTTCGCCTTGTATTATGTTTTTACTGGGGCGTGCACAGTTTTCGCATAAAAATCGATAGTTTTCTACTTTGGTAATGTGATTGCAGATTTCACACTGAATTTTTATATCGGTAGATTCTATATGTAATGCCACATTATGATATTTTGAACCGCAATAGTTGTATGCCCCATAGGCATTATGCAATAAACGAGGTTCTATGTTAGACAGCACCCCAACTTTTAAATGAATAGCTTTCATTTTATTGAGTTTCTCTTCTTCAAATTCCATTTCCAAGGTGCGCATAATACTATTTACAATAGAGGTTTCGTGCATACTATAATAGTGTTTTTAATGATTGTAATTTGGTTTCGTGAAATGCTACTTTTTTAAGCATATCAGCATCATTTACCAAAGTTTTTATTTCGTTTAATTTGGCGTTCATTTCTTCTAATCTTTTCATTTCATTATCTGTTTCATTGTGCAATAACCAATACAATTCCAATTGGTTAATTAAGGTCGAAGCACGCTCAAAGGGATATTGTTCTGCGTTTCGTATTTGTAATGCCTCCTCAAATAACCCAAACGATTTTTCGAGATTGTTGTGTAATTTCGCTTCTGGAAAATTTATTAATGCGGTAGCGTAATTGTGGGATACCATTGCATATTCATAGGGATATTCGTGTTTATTATAAAATGTTAATGCTTCTTTAAAAGACGAGGCGCAAAAGGCAGTCCACATTGGTTTTTCATCTGGCGACACAGGGATTTCAGAATAAATCAACGCCATTTTATGATGGATGTCTGCAAATTTTTGTGGGTGCGTATCGCGCTTAAATACTTTTAATGTGTCTTGAAATGCATTAATTGCCGGTTTATAATATTGGGGTTGTCCATTTTTGCTCCAAGTATAGAGTAGGGTGGCTTTTCGTAGTCCAGCTTCACCAAGAAATTCATGAATGTTTTCTTCTTTAAAGTATTGTATGGCTTTATTGATGTAGTCTTTGGATGCGACAAAATCTTGCTGGTAATTTGCAATTTCTGAAGCATCTATTAATAACAACCCTGCATTAACCTTTAAATGGTGTTTTTCATAAAAAGCTATACCATTTTGAAATAGGTTTTGAATGATTACTAACTTTTCACTGTCAAAAGGCATTTCCAATTGTTGCATCATCACGGTTGCCAATTGTACGTTTAGTGCGTTTTTGGCTTCTTCTGAAATTGCACTGCTCTGTAATGAATGAATTAGGGCTTCTGCTTTTGAAAATTGCTGAACATCTATAAGTAAATTGATGTACTGTTTTGCCGTAAATATTTTTAACTCGTCATTTTCGGAAGTCTCTATGGCGTCTTCATATTTTTGTGCTAATTGCTCCAAAGTAACACGATTGGCATAATTTCCGTAGTGGTTTATAATGCACTGGTTGTGTTTCATTTTGGAAGCCTCTTCATGTTCCTCCTGGCTTATTTCGTATCCAAATTGGATGTTTGTTGCGGTGAGCAAATTGTTGTAGAGTGAACTTCCTTCAGAAGTATATTCAAAAACTTTTTGATGGTTCCCTAAACTATAGAAAACAAAGGCTAATAAATTGTTATCTGTATAGTTTTCTGAAGCAATTATATAGGGTGGCTCTGTATCGTGCCAATCTAAAGGTTTTGAAATTATATTGTTGTCAACAATAATCCATTTTGACGATGGTCGTACATCGTTAGCATTGTTAACAATAGAAACCAACTCGTCTAAACGGTCTACCAATGCTATTGCATTTTTGATGTCTTGCCAATGACTAGTTGTTGTTAAAATCGTAAGCATCTTTATCTACTTTTTGTGTTCCGCGTACATCTTTTGCGGCAGTGTTTTTCATATTTAAAGCAGCTATTTCTGCCAATCGTTCTGAACGATAATCACCAATTTCTCTTATCAGTACTCGATTTGGGTCTTTGGTATCAATAAAAATTAACGATACCAGCCAACGTCCATTTACATATTCTATTTTACTTTGTACTTCGGCATCTAGCAGCCATTTGTCGTCTTTAGATTGAGTCACACCTTAATTTTTAATAGGTTCGTTTTTTCAATAACTTCAAAGTCTAATTCTCTATCATAAATCTCCAAATCGTTATCAATTAAAATTTCACGAATAGCCAATGTTTTATCGCCTTTTAAATTACGATCTTTTAACAAAAACTGCGCTGGTTTTTCATTCATTTTTACAAACCACTGACTTGAAACAGGAGTAATCAATAACCTTTTTTGTTCCCTATTATAAACAGCATACGCATAGTGTATATTGCCAAATATTTTTTTAACCAGCTCATTATCAATATAGATATGTGAGGATTTTAATGATATCATCAATTAACCGAAATTTGTAAATCCTCTAAAATGTGTTGCACTACTCTATCTCCTGCCTTTTGCACTTCCTTGCTTAATTCTACCTCTAATCGTGTGTTTTCAACAGCAATTAAATACACCTGAATATCATCTGGATATTCTTCTTGTAGAATTTTTTTAGCGTATGACAAGGCTTGATCCCATTTCATTCCGTGTAAAAATACCAAAGGGTCATCTTGTGGAGCACGCATCACTTCTTCAGCAGGTACTTTAAATAAAGTTCCTACGGGTTCGTTAGAATTAATGACAGCATCTACTAAAATAATTTTTTGATGTCCTTTTAAACCGAAGAGTACTTCAAAAGCAGCCGTACCCATATCAAGGATACTTATATTGTCATTATCTCCAATAATTTTTTTGAGCTCCTCAATTACATATATCCCAATAGCATCATCACTTCGTACTGGATTACCAAAACCCATTATAGCTGTTTTCATATCGATTTGCCTAATTTAAATTAAAAAAACTTTCTTGAGATTGAGTCCTCAAGAAAGTTTTTTTAATAATTTGATTTTTAATAATCTATAGTTTGAATTTCGAAAGCTCAACACCGCTTTGTTCGTCATGTGCGTGAACGGTACATACCAAACAGGAGTCAAATGAACGAGCTACCATACCAACTTCTACTGGGTCTTGAGGGTCCTCAATATCAGTACCTTCAAGTGCTGCTTCAATTGGTCCTGGATTGCCATTGGCATCGTTTGGTCCAACATTCCAAGTAGTTGGAGCCATTACTTGATAGTTTTCTATAACGCCATTTTTAATTTCAATCCAATGTGCCAAAGCACCTCGCGCCGCCTCGGTTGCACCAAAGCCTTTGCCGTCTTTTTCTACTGGTTTGATATAAAATTCTCCGTCTAAATCTATTTCAGACAACCATTGATCTATAAGCTTGTATAGTCTTGGTGCTTCGTGAACACGTGCTAGCACACGTGTAAATACACTTGCACCACCCAATTTACGATAGGCATCGATAAAGAATGGGTCTTTTATTTGATGGTCTAAATTATTTGGATTTCCATTCATAATACAACGTGCCATAGGACCAGCTTCAACAGAGTGACCGTCATAACGTGGTGCTTTTGCCCAACTATATTGTCCATCAAAATCAGAATCGTGTAATGTTTGCGATTTTGCTGGAGTTGGTAGCGGTTCGTCCCAAGGATGCAAACCATCTTCCTGATTGTTATACCAGGAATGCTTTACATGTTCACTTACTTTTAAGTGGTCAAATTCGTGCCAGTTCTCCCCATCAAAAAATCCACTTGAACTGATTAAAGCTTTGTTTCTTCCTTCAATGGTTGGGTTGTTATATAAATCTTTATGTAAATAGGTTCCAAAGGCGAGGAATTTTCCAACTCCTTTACCAAAAGTGTCTAAACCAAATTCCAATCCAGCTCTTATTAAAAGTCCCAAGTCACTATTCTTATGTGATTCGCTTTCTTCCATCCAAGCCAACATATCGTCCCAAGATTTTATTTCGAGGTAACGTTCTATAGTACAACCTAACCACACTGGCTCTAACCAGTCGTTTTTAAATTGTGTCATAATAGCATGCGCTCTGGTAATATCTTTAAGTGTTGGTGCACACATTACACCTCCCGGAACCATATAACTGGAATGAGGCCATTGTCCGCCAAATAAAGCATAAACTTGAACTGGTAATCCACTGGCTGTTAAGCCTATTTGAAATGTTTCGCCTACATAAGCCGCCCAACGTTTTACTACCTCTTTATAAAGCGGTTTGTCTGCAAACTTTTTATTTGCCATATCTGTGGCAAAAATGGCATAAAACCAACGCGGAATACTTTGAATAGTTTCTGTGGCTTGACCAATAGCTCTCAATAAAAGAGCATTTGGAGATAGTTTTGTTCCCCAAGCAGTATCGAGTGCAGAAGAAGCACAATATAAATGTGAACCTCCACAAATACCACAGATGCGAGGCGTAACAATTAAACCTGATTGTGGGTCTTTACCTGCCATAATTTTCTCGAAACCTCTAAACATGGCTGCTTGAGTATGTGCACGGGTTACTTTTCCGTTATCTATGTAAACTTTCACGTCTAAATCGCCTTCAACACGACCTACCGGTGATATATTTAATTCTTTTACTGACATCTTTAGTTGTTTTAATTATTTAGAGGTTTCCATTACTCGTTTATTCGTAGGCATTACTTTTTGGAAGCCAGCTTCTAAATAGTATGCAACTTTATTTCTCCCTGTAGGAACTTCTTTAGGGAATACACCCATATATTTCATTGTATTAAACACACTTCCCTTCTTTAAATCGTGATGCGGAAAGCCAGGTTCCGTACATCCTAAACAAGGATGATTAGATCGTGTTTTACTCGATTGTCTATTCCATAATATATTATTACAACTTGCTCTTGTCATTGGACCTCTACATCCTACTTCATAAAATAGACAACCTCCTCGTTTTCCAAAGTTTCCATCTACCTTTTGAGCAAAATTGGTAACGTTCGTACATCCATCCTGTACAAAGTCGGTAAAGAATGTTTTTGGTCTATGGTAGTCATCAATAACAACATCGCCAATACGTCCAACGGCTATTGCTACTAAAATTTGTGTTATCCAGTCTGGATGTGCGGGGCAACCAGGTATATTTATAACAGGCAAACCTCCTTTTGAAACGTAATTTGCTCCAAGAAAACCTCCTTTGTTTTTTTTGTGGAATTGTAAACCAGTTGATTCACTAGGGTTTGGTGGTACAGCAGGAATTCCTCCCCAAGTAGCACAATCTCCTATGGCAACAACATAACCAGCTACTTCAGAAAGTTCTTTAATCCAATCTTTCATTGGACGATCAGCAAAATAGTTCATTGATCCTGTGCCATTTGGGCCTTGAATTAATGATCCTTCATATACTAAGATATCCATTTGGGTTTTTCCAGCAATAATATCTTTTAATAAATCCTGAACTTGGTCTCCAATTTGTAATCCAGTAGTTGGATGCCAAAGAATGTTAAGACCAAAATCAGTAATGAGTTCTACAACGGTTGGTTCTTCCGCGTTAAGGAAAGACATAGTATTACCACTACATGCGCCTCCTTGTAACCATAAAACGTTTGCCATAGTTTAAAAGTTAGTTAATAAATTTAGTGAATAAATATAATATTTTTATTTTAAAGTATAAAATATCAATTATTGAGCAAATTAATAATACTTTTCTTGGGGATAGATCATTTTTAAAATTCACAGAATAGTAGCCCCTTGGTTTAAAAAAATTAAGTAATAGTTATTATGTGTGACTTAGAATTCAGCAACAATGAGAATTAAGATTGCGGAAGCAATAATTTTATTATCATAAATGACAATAGTCACGGATCTTATTAATTGCTAATATCACATATTCACCCGGAATAATCTTTTCAATACGGTTTGCATCTCTGAATTTCTCTAATGTTATTTTAGTTTTATAAGCATAAAACATTGATGCTACTGAAATAAGAATAGCAAGAATAAAGGTTATAATTGCCCATTTAGGGTATACTCCTGCTTTTTTGAATAAGACTTCAAATCTTCTGTATTGTCTTTCTTGCAGTTCACTTTGTCTTTTTAGTTGTTCGTTATATGCTTCTAAAAGTGGTTTGATTTCCGAAAGGTCAATTGCGACCTTTGTATCTCGGATTTGATCATTAATAGCTCCCAATCTGTTTACATCATCTCGGAATTCTTCTAGTTCAGAAGTTATCAATTCCATATATTCTTTAACTCTAGTCATACTTTTACTCTTTTAAATTCCAATCCCTGCGTCAATAGAATGTTTCACAACTCGTTTTGCTATTTTCTTTGCAATGCTTAGTACCAATCTAGGGGCTAAAGGAATAGCCTTGTCTAATACTTTTACTGGAGCTATGTTTTTTATCACACTATTAGATTGCCCATAAAGTCGCTGCCCAATGTTGCCACTGGTCATGCTGCGATGTACTTCGCTACCTTTCAAATTATAACCGTTAAATTCAAATCGGAACCCTTGAATATTTCCTGATTTATTGATACTTGGCAATACTTTAACGCCATTGGTCTCCATAGCTTTGATATAAGCTTCAAAATTCTTTGGTGAAAATTGTTTTAAGGTCAGTTCATGCCTTTGCTTGATTTCCTGTCGAACCACTTTTAATAAAAATTCCTTTTCGAACTGCACTTGTTTCACCGTAGTTAATTGTAGTTGCTCCGCGACTTTTTCAGCTGCGTACTGACTTCTTTTTCCGATAAAGCTATCATTATAAGCTACCCCATGGTAATCAATACGATTCACATACAAATGAATATGTGTATGTTCTTTATTTCTATGCACAAATGCAATAGCTTGTCTTTGTTCCAATTTCATTTCTTTCATAAATCGTTTACAGATCATTTCAAGATCTTTTTGCTGTAATCGTTTCCCATCTTCTATGGTTGGACTGATTACAAAGGACAATGTGTTCTTTTTACAATGGTAATTCTGGTCCTGAATCATTTTAAACTCTTGGGTAATTTCGTTGGGACTGTCTCCAATCAATTCTTGTTTAAAGACAACTTCTGCACCTTTCTCCTGATTCCATCCATAAGCCACTGAAGCTTGAGTATGGGCAATAGCTTTTCCTTTTCCTATCATGGCGACAATTTTTGTAAATGTGATTTTATCTCATTGGCTAATCGATACACTTCTTCAGTGAGTTTAGGATTTCGTTTGCGATACATATTTCCTATGGACTTAAAGTTGTTATGAAACTTTACCAAAGTGCTATAGATGAGAATCTCATCTTCGGTCAAGCGTTCGATAATCTTTTTTTCAAACGCTACTCTTCTAAAATATTCACTGAGTGTCAGCCCACTTCTTTTCGCCTTGTTCTTCAATAACTTTTTTTCCATGGAAGTGCACCTAAATTTTATCACTTCGGTTTTCCGCTTAAATCGACTCTTTTTTTCATTGCGACCATCGGGAGTAATCGAGATTGTGCCCACAGGCACACATCTCGAATTTGTTTCCAACAAATCTTTTTCACCGATATCTAAAAGAATAGTATCACCATCTTTTAAATGTTCTTCAGTTAGATGAAGTATCGTTTTATCAACTGTTTTTGAGTTATGTTTTTTCGTTCTTAAATCCATGACATCTGCTTTTCATTAGCATCTTTAAATCCTTTATAAAATTCCCTACAATCATGTGATTGTGGACATATATCCAATAGATAGTTAGTAGCCAAATCACCAGATCGGTCATTGTCTAAATAGAGAAGGACTTTTTCATAATTCGTTAGTATAGGAACAACATTATTTACAAATGCAACCGAATTAAGAACTAAGATGTCAACTTCTTTTATTTTATCTTTTAGCATACTATCTAGAGAAAACAGATCAAACATGCCTTCGGTAACCAGTAAACTTTTATGACCCTTATTGATGTAGCTGAATGTCTTAGGGGAAGTTGATGTTTTATAGTACTTGTTTCGAAGCTCCCATCCACCTTCGTAATTTTTTAATCCGAGTGCAAAAAATGTCTTGTCCTTATTTCGATACCAGACTTCTTGACAATAGTTCTTTGCTGTAAGCAATGGTATTTTTCTTGAAGCTATATAATTCACCAACCCGAGGTGTTGAATTGGTTGAATATTTACAATCGATAAATCATTATTTTTTTCATTTAAAAAGTGCTGCTGTTGAAAAAAGAAAATAGAAGTCTCGTTGTTTAAAAATTCCAGCGCTTCCTTAACCGAGCAAGTCAAAATTCGAATGATTAAGTCTATAACATTCCCGCCAATGCCTAATCCATGATCGTACCATCTATTTTTTAGTTTAGAGACTTTAAAAGAGGCTTGTGTTTCTGACCGCAATGGACTTAGAAACCAAGCTTCTTTTTCCGATTCCCTTTTGGGAAAATGCTCGAATTTTGCCAATACCTTTAGCAGGCAAAGATTTCGAGCTTTTTTACAGTTTATTTTTTCTTTTTTCATGAGCTCTTCATTTTTTAGAACATTTTTGATGATTTGATGACAATCCCTCTGGAAGGCTTGTAAACATTGAGTTTTCTCTGTCATCGTTTTGTCATCACGTCATCATTTTTGAGTTTTTTACATTAATTTCTGTCATCACTTTTTATTTTGATGACAGAATGATGACAAAGTGATGACGGTCTTAAGCCCCATAAACACTGGCTTCGGCTCAATCTGTCATCAATTCATCAAAATTTTGAACTAGGAAAGGCTTTTCTATGGTAAAATAGCGCCCTTTTGCATCTTTTAAATCCATATCTCCATCACTCCAAATCACAAACTTTTGATATTTATTGGAGTTATCTTGATTCTTTAACTTCCAGTCTTTTTTTAATAACCGCCTAAGCTGTGTTAAATCGGTTTTCACTCTTGTCTTATTTAATGCATGTAAGGCATCAATAGGACATAGGTGTACTTCTTCTAAATCAAATTTTTCCATAACACTTAAAATGATGCTGGCCAACTCCTTTTCAACACGATTGCGATTATGTTGCACCAATTTTTTTAAAGCAACTGTTTTGATTTGCTGTGCAGTAAACCACATACGTGTTAAATGATTTGTAGAAAGCTGTCTTTGTTTTAGAAAATAGAGAAAGGCAGGAATTTCAGCAATAAGCTTTTCCAGGTAATCCGTATGTTCTTTTTCTATGACAGGAACTTTGATTACCCAGAACCGGGTTTCGTTGGCATCAATTTTAATAAAGTTATCTTCATTGTTACTACAAAGGATAAACTTTCCAAAGAATTCAACCTCGCGTTTATCTTTACCTTTCGCTTCTAGCTTATTGATATTGGTAGTACTCAAATATTTAATACGTTCTGTAAGTTCTTCCTTGTTAAAGAGAACTTCATCAATACAGATCAATAATTTATTGGCCCAATCAGCATTGAACTGACTGCTGAAACTATCATTAGTCAGATAAGTAAGATTATTATCAAATATTTCCTTTAACCATTTTAGAAAAGTACTTTTCCCAGTTGATCGTTCTTTCGATACCAAGCAGAGAATAGGTAGTACTTGAATAGGTCTAGCATATAATAATTGAAGATAATCTAGTCCTAATTCATATTGCTTACCAAAAATGTGCTCTATAAAATGCAGGGTAGTCTCCATTGTACCTTCCTTTGGTGTTTTCCCAAGAGGGGAGTAGATATTATAAAAGCCTTTGTACTCCTGTTTAAAATCAATGTGATTTGGCATACATGTAAACCCATCATATTTTGAGATCTTACTCAAATAAGACTTTCCATGATCTTGCCGAATAGTTTCGATACTCCAAGACACTAGAATTTCATTAAAATGTCCGGCTATGGTAGGTGCTTGTACCTTTTTATAATAGGAGGTTCCTACCCTTATATATGGTATTGCCTTCATAACGATGTGATTAGATGTTTATTTTTTCTTTAAAACATAGTCTAATGCCATGTTCTCTATTTCACATTTGGATTTTCGGTCATTTCGTAAAAGCCATTCATTCAGGAGATTGATATCAAAAAATATCATTTTACCATTTGGTTTACTGTGAGGAATAATACCAGCTGAAGTTAATTTATAGAGATAGCTGCGTGATATACCTGTATAATCACACGCTTCTTCTAAAGTAAGTACTTGTTTAGAGCCTAATAATAAGCTCTCAATTCTATCGAGTTTTTCTTCTAGTTTAATATTGTCCATTTTCTTCTATTTATAGATTAATAATGAACAAAGCGCTTTGTTTCTTTTTGTTGAATTCTCGAAATAAAAGTAAAAAGAAAGAAAATATTAGATGGATTTTGTTTAAATATTTTATTCACAAATAACTGATAAACAGCTAAATAAGTTCATTTAAGCGCAAATGAACCCAAAATTCACGAAGCTCATAAATTAAAGTTGTAAAACGTTTGATTTGAAAGTAAATAAAATGAGCCTAAATGTTGAAATATGAAGTTATTAACAGCAAAAACCTTAAAAGGAGTATTATTCAATGTTTTCAAGTTCTAGTTTTGGTACTAAATGCGCAGCTTCTTTCATTTTTTTATCAATAATTTTGGCATAAATCTCTGTAGTTCTTATTTCTTTGTGTCCTAGTCTTTTAGAAACTGTATATATATCAGCTCCATTTTCTAAAAGTAGAACAGCATTCGTATGTCTGGCGGAATGAAAAGTAATATGTTTAGTAATACCAGCAAACATACACCATCGCAATAATTTTAGATTCATATGGGCACTATAATGAAGATTGGTAAACACGCGATCATTTGGTTCTTTCCGTTCTCCAAGCAATTCTCTTGCTTGTTTAGAAATATATAAATACTCCATCCCTTCCGTTTTTTTCTGCTTGAAAATGATACGAAAGATTTCATTTCCTGAACTATCTATTCCTTCGTTTCTTACTTCAGACCAAGTTAATTTATTGATATCCGACCATCTTATACCGGTTAGTGCTGAAAATAGAAAGGCAGACTTTAATACCTTTACTTCACAAGGGGTTCTCGAGAGTTTTTGTAATTCTTCAGAAGTTAAATATTCTCTTTTGGATTCTGCCATGGTAAACCCTTTGACCTTCGTTATTAGGTTTTCTTTCATATAGCCTTCGTCAAAAGCAGCTCGTAATGCAGCTTTAAACTTGTTAAAGTAGGTGTGCTTTGTGTTTTGTGCTAGATTCTTATTGCCTTTAGTTACTGCTACAGTATTCAAATATTTCTTGAACCCTTTTATGAAATCAATATCTACATCATTAAAGGTTATGTGTTTAGGACAATACTTTTCTAAGTGCTTTTGTGCAGCTTCCCAATTGTCATAATTCCCTTTTGTCTCATAGCGTTCCTCTTTCTTTTGTTCATAAAAGTCTAATAAAGTAGTCTTACCTTTATGTTCACTCCGAATTCTGTACTTTCCTTGGTAAACTTCTGCTTTCCTGATTGCAAGAATTTGCTCAGCTAATTGGAGTTGCTCTTTATTCTTCTTCTTTTCAATGGCTGATTTTGGGTTAGTAACTAAATAGAGTTGTAAATACTCGTAATCTCTAAGGTGTTTAATTTTTCCGCTGTCTAGGGTTTGTATGCCTTTATAATATTCAATATATAGACTTAGTTTTCCTGTCCTTAATTTTTTCTTTCTTAAATGAACTTTTAACATAACGACACACTTTTTTGTGTCTCGCCAAATATGCGACACACATGAGACACAATAAAAGTACGAATATTATTAAATCAAAGGAAAGAAAGACACAAAAAGTTTTTAACAATCATTTGATTTACAGTTATTTAAATACAAATGGAACCAAATAAAATTAATATCTATTTTCCGATCCAATAAAAGGTATATCTCCTTTGTAATAGTTTTTATTGGAGCTAGTTGGAGTTCCACCAGAGAAAAAAGTACAGACTTCTTCTAGTTTGATGCTGTCCCAGCCTTCATCAAAATTAGGAAAACGTAATTGTGGTTGTGATTGTTTTTCTTCCTGCATCTTAAAAAGGCGTTTTAATATTCAATTCTTTACAGAAAGAAGCGATTAGCTCATCGGTTTCCTGCATGTTGGCATCGAGGTCTTGAATTTCGGTTGCCACGGCTTCAATATCTACCGGTTCTTCTTCTTCTTCAAAAGTGTCTACGTAACGGGGAATATTAAGGTTATAATCATTTTCAGCTACCTCGCTTAAAGGAGCCACGTAACTGTATTTATCTTCAGTTTTGCGCTCGTGGTAGGTACTAATAATTTTATCTATGTTTTCCTGGGTAAGTACGTTTTGAGTTTTTACTTTTTCGTAATGCTCACTGGCATCTATAAATAAAATGTCATCGGGGTTTTCACGGCATTTCTTATAAACCATTATACAAGTGGGAATGCTTGTACCATAAAAGATATTGGCCGGTAAGCCTATCACGGCATCGAGGTAATTTTTCTCTTTAATAAGATATTCTCTAATATGGCCCTCAGCACTTCCCCTAAATAATGCCCCGTGTGGGAGCACTACTGCCATTTGACCATTCTCGGCTAAATGGTAAACCATATGCTGCACGAAGGCAAAGTCCGCTTTGCTTTTTGGAGCCAACTTGCCATACTGGCTAAAGCGGTCGTCACTCATAAACAGCTGGTTGGCACTCCACTTGGCAGAGAAAGGTGGATTGGCTACAATGGCTTCAAAGCGATGCTCCAGGTGTTGTGGGTGCTCTAAAGTATCCTCCTGTTTTATATCGAATTTACGGTAATGTACCCCGTGCAAGATCATATTCATTCGCGCCAGGTTATAGGTAGTACGGTTGAGTTCCTGCCCGTAAAAATCGTTTACTTCTTCTACCTCCTTAGCTACCCGAAGCAATAGAGATCCACTTCCACAGGTTGGATCATAAACCGATTTTAGTTTCTTTTTCCCGGTGGTCACTAACTTTGCCAGGACCATACTAACCTCCTGGGGCGTATAGAATTCACCCGCTTTTTTACCTGCACCACTGGCAAATTTTCCTATGAGATATTCATAGGCATCACCGAGTACATCTAATTCGGTTTGCTCCAGTTTGAAATCAATTCTGTTTAGATGCCCTAATACTTTGGCAATAATTTCATTCCTGGCCTTAGGTGTTTTCCCCAGTTTGGTAGAATTTAAATCCAGGTCTTCAAAGAGGTTATCGAAATCTTCTTCGCTTTCGGTACCCATCGTGGAATTCTGCACATTGTTTAGAATAGTCTGCAAATCTTCCAGGATAAAATTGCTTTTAGTTTGGTAATCAGCTTCAGGATCGGCAGCCAGAGCCACTTCTTCCAGGCTTACCTCTTTGTGATTTCCGCGCTTGGCTACCGCGCTAAATAATTCTGAAGGTTTGAGAAAATAACCCAGTTTAATTAGAGCTTCTTCTTTAATAGCTTCTAAATATTCCTGCCCGGTTGTGGTGTCTTCATCAATAGTAGAATAGGTAATACCATCTGGTTTTAAAATGGTATTCGCATAGATTTCCATTTTCTCAGAGAGGTATTTATAAAAAATAAAGCCTAGAATGTAGTCCCTAAATTCATCGGCATTCATTTTTCCCCGTAAGGTGTTAGCAATATTCCAGAGTTGCTGTTCTAATTGCTTCTTATGATCTTCAGACATTTAATTGGTATAGCTTAAGTAGGTTAATTGTATATCATTATTACTTACAGCGAGGTAGGGTTTGCTGTAGGGAAGGCAAGATAAGAATTTCACAAATTTTTAAGTATGCGCATTAAATACTTTATTGGATTTAATTTGGTTCCATCAAATACCGGCAGAAGTTTCTATTCTGAAACGGCACCTATAAGTTCGGTGGCCGGTTTCTAGAATTCCTTTTTCAAAATTGATAATTAACGTTTGCCCTTAAGATAGGTTGGGTCTTGAAGATGTTAAAAATCAGAGACTTCGGTCACTATACTTGTTTTTACTTCTGTTATCCACCAACTACATTGTTCCAGCTAAAGCCTTCACTCTTAAATAGGCTTTCCAGTATCCTCCTTCGCTCTCTTAGCTCTTTAGAATTATTGGTTTCCAAATCATTTGGCAAATCCTCTCCATTCACCGAATTTTCCACATTAGGAAGACTTCGGGAAAAATTTTTATCAAGGTTCTGCAGAAAATTGGAAATTGCTGAGCGAAGCAAGTCAATCTCTTCCTGTAAACTTTCTCCTTTATTTGAATAGATAATTATAGATAACGCTTCATCTAACCTTGTAATATTAATAGAAAAACAATCTTTTTCTTCAGAGCGACTATAGAAATGAACAACGGGATACGCCTGATGACTCACCGAATGTTGATCGACTAATTCCTGAAGCGTGTGAACTTGCTGATAGCAGTAGGAAGGATCTAAGGACAATAATTTGCTTGCAATATCTTTGGGTTGGTTTCCAAGATTATATATACTTTTTGCCAAAGTTCTTTTTCTTACTACAGCAGATGAAACTGAGAGGAAGTAAGTCATAGAGCTGGTGATAAATATAAACCCAAAGAAGGAAAAACAACTTGTTACCAGCTCAAAAAAAGGCGAAGTAGGCTTAAAATTTCCCAACCCAAGTGTGGAAAGGGTATAACCTGTAAAGTAGAGCCTTTCCCAGTTATACGCCGCTCTCCCGCTACTGTTGGTTATAGCCTCAGGGTTTGATGAGTACACCAGGAAAAGTCCAAGCCAAATCAGGAGAAGCCATACTAAGAGGATCATAAGATTGACAAATAGGCCATTATAATCATAAGCCTTTCTTCCAAAGATCCTGACGCAAAAATGGATAATCCTATCCGATAAAATTGCCACATTTTCAGAAACAAAACCCGCTCCACTGGCGGAGAGGGTGGTGTAAAAGAAATCATGTATAGCTAACAATAGTATGATGAATCCGAGGATCAGTAAGGTTGTTGACATTTTTACTAGTTTATAGTGGCTTAATTTTTAACTTAAGGTTTTGCCTTTGGAAATGGTCAATTGATGAAAAATAAATTATTTTGAAAGCCTACAAAAAAAGAATCATTTGGTGCAACTTCCTTCGCTCCTTTGGAATTAATGTGAACCTTAGGATCGCAGAAGACTTCTTCTGCAATCCACCACCCCAATTCCACAATTACCAAAGAAATGAGAATTAAAAACCATATTCGCCTATTTGTTGTTCTCTCTCTTTTTGATTTCATAGCTCTTACTGAGATTCTTCGATGCATTATGTAAAGGAGAAAATTTTCTTGACATTAAATTTTTTGAATTTGAATAGCAGTTATTCTTTACAATTATTTAAACTCCTTCCATTACCTGAATTCTACAATTCATCTTCTTACGATGCTTTGCTTCTACTATTATGGAAAATCTTTTAATATTTAAAATATAATTTTGGTACTCCAGCTTTACCGGTTGCCAGCCTTAATTGACCATTGGATTAGATTAAAGCTTTACATCTCTCAGACGTAGGGCGTTTACTATAACTGAAACAGAACTCAGGCTCATAGCCAACGCCGCAATCATAGGTGAAAGCAGTATTCCGAAAAAAGGGTATAACAGTCCTGCTGCAATTGGAATCCCCAGAGTATTATATATTAAAGCGAAAAAAAGGTTCTGCTTAATGTTCTTCATAACCTTTTGGCTCAAAATCTTAGCCTTGGCAATTCCTTTTAGATCCCCTTTTACCAGAGTAATTCCCGCACTCTCAATAGCAACATCTGTCCCGGTACCCATTGCTATTCCAATATCAGCCTGAGCTAAAGCAGGAGCATCATTTATTCCGTCCCCTGCCATGGCGACTTTCTTACCTTCCAACTGCAAACGCTCTACTTCCTTTAATTTATCTTTTGGCAGCATTTGTGCTCTAAAGCCATCCAGGTTTAAAGTTTCACTAACAGCTTTGGCAGTATCTCCATTGTCTCCTGTTAACATGAAGACTTCCATCCCCAAATTATGAAGTTCTTGAATGGCTTCTTTACTGGAAGATTTAATTCTATCTGATATAACCACAAACCCGATAATCTCGTTTCCTTCAGCTATATAAGAAACAGTTTTTCCTAATTGTTGTTCTGCTTTTACTTGTTCACGAAGTTTTTCAGAAATTTGAGCATTTTCCTGCTCCATTAGTCTATCATTTCCTAAAGATATTTTCTTACCGTTCAGTTCAGCAGTAACACCTTTTCCTGTAACCGCATGAAAATTGGAGACTAACTTTACTTCTATTTCCTTTTCTTCAGCGTAGCGTATAGTAGCCTCTGCCAAGGGATGTTCACTACTGCTATTAACCGAGGCTATCTTCTGAAGGACCTCTTTTTCAGAAAATTTGGATGATGCAGGAACTACCTTTTCTACAGAAGGCTTTCCTTCAGTGACAGTTCCTGTCTTGTCAATTATTACCACATCAACCTTATTAAACCTTTCGAGTGATTCGGCATTTTTTATAAGAACCCCTGATTGTGCACCTTTTCCCACTCCTACCATGATAGACATGGGAGTAGCCAATCCTAGTGCACAGGGACAAGCAATGATCAATACTGCGATGGCATTTACCAAAGCATATACGTAGGCTGGTTCCGGTCCAAATATGGCCCAAATGATAAAGGTCAGGACAGACACTGCAACTACCACGGGAACAAAATAACCTGAAATTCTATCAGCAAGCTTTTGTATTGGTGCCCGGGATCTACTCGCCGCATTTACCATTTCAATAATTTGGGAGAGAAGGGTTTCTGAGCCAACCTTTTCAGCCACCATAATGAAGGTTTTGTTTCCATTTATAGTTCCTGAGCTTACTTTATCGCCTACCGCCTTATCCACGGGAATAGGTTCCCCTGTTATCATGGATTCGTCAATATTGCTTTCCCCTTCCTTTATACGTCCGTCTACAGGAATTTTCTCTCCCGGTTTTACCCGCAGCAAATCTCCTTTATTGATATCGTCTATCATCACCACCTGCTCTTTTCCATCGACTATCCGGGTGGCTTTGTTCGGTGCGAGCTTTAAAAGTTCTTTAATAGCTGAATTTGTCTTTCCATGAGCTCGTGCTTCCAGCAATTGCCCCAGCAGAACGAGGGTGAGGATGATGGTCGCCACTTCATAATAGACAAAAACGGTACCCTGTTCTGTTTTAAATTGAGCAGGAAGAGCATTCGGAAACACCATAGCTGCCAAACTAAAAAGCCAGGCTACCCCTGCACCTATCCCTATTAGTGTAAACATATTTAAGTTCCACGTCTTTATAGATCTATAAGCACGTTCGAAAAACATCCAGGTGGCATAAAAAACAACTGGAACAGATAGCCCTAACTGAACCCAGTTCCAGTACTCCCAATCCATTACCTCCAACAGTGGATTATCTGAAAACATTTCTTCAGACATCGCTATTATTAAAATAGGAATGGTGAAGGCAGTAGCAATCCAGAACTTCTGCAGCAGTTTCTTATAGGTCTTATCTTCTTCATCCACACCTCCTTCCATAGGCACAAGGTCCATTCCGCAGATTGGGCACGAACCCATTTCATCCTCTACTATTTCAGGATGCATGGGGCAGGTAAATCGCTGAGGCAACTTTTGAGAGGACGGTGCTTCAACAAGATCCATCCCGCACACCGGGCAATCCCCGGGTTTGTTGTAGGTTTTTTCTCCCTCACAGTGCATAGGACAATAAAAGGTTCCAGATCCTCCCGTCGTTTTTTCTGTACTTTTTTTAGACGGTTTTTTAGGTTTCTCTCCCGGCATAGTGATGGAATAAGTTCCACCATCATCCTCCAGTTTTTTCTGAAAAGTTTTAAGTGGAATATGTTTGTCCATCTCTATCACCGCCTCTTCCTTTTCCAGGTTTACCGCTGCATTAGTAACCCCATCTACTTCGCTCAAAGCTTTTTCCACATGACTTCTGCAACCGCTGCAGGTCATTCCATGAACGGCATAAGTGTGCTTCATCTTTTTTTCACTGCTATATCTTTCCGAAGGTTGAGAAATTCTGTAATTCGAATCTTTTAAAGCCTCCTGAAATTTAGCAATTTCTATATGGCTTTCCATCTCTACAGTAGCTTCAGCTTTGTCAAGATTTACCGAGGCCTTTGTGACTCCATCTACTTCATTTAAGGTTTTTTCGACATGGCTACGACAACCATTGCAAGTCATCCCGTGAACAGCATAGGTACGCGTTATATTTGTGTGTGAACCACCTCCTTCCTTATTAGGTAGAGCAATAGAATAGCTTCCTTTCGTTTCTTCTAGTGCCTGTTGTAGTTTTGCCACGGGCACATGCTGCTTCATTTTAATAACTGCCGTTTTATCCTGAAGATTTACTTCAACATTAGAGACTCCTTCAACTCCTTGCAAAGCTTTCTCCACCGTACTTCGACAACCATTGCAGGTCATTCCAGATATTGTATAAGAATGTTTCATCACCTCCCCACCATGTTCCTCTTGCGCCGGTGCAATACTATATTTTGACCCTTTTAAAGCTTCCTGAAATTTATCTATACCAATATGGTGTTCCATTTCTATAGTAGCTTCAGCTTTTTCCAGATCTACCGAGGCCTTTGTGACTCCTTCAACTTCATTTAAATTTTTTTCCACATGACTTCGGCAGCCATTACAAGTCATTCCGGTTATTTTATATGTTTGTATCATTTTCATTTTCCTTAAAAAATTAAAAATTTATATTTAAATCCTATAAAATGTGGGACTGTTTAAATAAGCTTTTCTAAGCTTTATCATCATGAGAATGAGCCACACTCTCCTCTTCATTTAACCTTTTTTTCAGAAAGAAAAATTCAGCAATAAAAATTAGAATAATAGAAGGAACCGCAACATAAATAATAAAGACATCAGTTTGAGCCTTTACGATTAAGAAGGCTATAAGCACAACAAGATCAAGAATGATCGCTGTAATTAAAATAGATGCTTTTGCTTCTACTTCCTTTCTCAAGTACCTAAAAACCCCCACATGAACGATTATATCCATTACTAAATAAAAAATAGCACCCAAAGAAGCAATCCGGCTTAGATCAAAAAATATGGTTAAGGTAATTGCTATTACCACTATGTATACCAACATGTGTCTTTGAATTGTGCCAGACATGCCCAGATGGCTGTGGGGTATTAAATGCATATCCGTCAGCATCCCTGTCATTCGTGAAACTGCAAAAACACTTGCAATCACTCCGGAAACTGTTGCTATAATAGCAATACCACCTGTAAATATTAACCCAAAATCCCCAAATAGCGGCCGTGCAGCTTCCGCAAGAGAGTAATCCTTGGCTTCTATTATTTGGGAAATTGATAGATTGGATCCTACAGCGAGAGCCACAAAGAAATATATCACCACACATATTGCCAGAGAAATTACTATGGCCCTACTTACGTTTTTGTGAGGTTTTTTAATTTCACTCCCGCTATTGGTTATAGTAGTAAATCCTTTATATGCCAAAATAGATAGGGCGAGTGCAGCAACATAATCAACTATGCGGTTCTTGGGATCTTCAGAAGGAACAGCCGCACCTAAATCCACACCGGAGGCCCAAAGAGCTCCTGCTGCAAAAATTATTAAACCTCCTATTTTTAATGCGGCCATATAAAGGGAAATTTTTCCTATTGCCTTATTTCCAAGAATATTAACAACAAAGGCAGTTATAAGCAATCCTACACCTAAGGCAGGAACCCAGAAACTATTTTCCCCAATATCGAATAGCTGCAGGGTATAACTTCCAAATGTCCTTGCGACAAGACTTTCATTAATAACCATTGAAAAGGCCATGAGCAAAGATGCGGCAGCTGTGATAGTCCCTTTGCCATAAGCCTTTTGTAAATACATAGCTATCCCTCCTGCTGAAGGATAAGCATTAGACATTTTAATGTAAGAGTAGGCACTAAAGCCGGAAATAATTCCTCCCAATATAAAAGCATATGCGAAATACTCCCCGGAGAGTTCAGCCACCTGCCCAAGGAGCGCAAAAATCCCGGCACCAATCATTACACCTGTTCCCATTGCCACCGCTCCGGTAAGGGAAAGGCTGTTCTTTTTATATTCAGCCATATAATTTTTCAGGAAATTTTTATTACTCTAATAGTATTAACTACAAAAAGCCCGGAATCCCGAGCTTTTTCATTCTTGAGCATTGCTTCAATCAAGCAGCGTACTGTGAACAAGCCTCGGCACACCTTCTACAAGCTTCAGCACATTGCTTACAATGATCTGATTTATGCTTTTCACATTCATCAGCACATTTCTGACATATTTCCTGACAATACCTTACTAAACCTGATACGTCTTGCGAATCCACTGCTAAGGCTTCGGCTGTAGCAGTACAAGTCGTAGCACAAATCTTGTCTAAACGAATACATCTTACCATCATTTTAATATCCTCTTCATCTAAACAGGCATCTGCACAATGGTAGCAATGTGCGGCACAATTATACAACGCACTAATTAATTCTTGATTTCTCATATTATTGTTTTTTAGGTTAAACTTATTTCGAAGTTACAATATCAAAAGGGTGATTTATATTAAAAATTGGGTAAATACCTTAGGTATTAGGGTTTTATGATTTCTTTAGGACAAAAAAGTGGTGTATCAACAGGAATTTGGTCTTTATATTAAGAGGTAGTTATAACCAGTTTAATCAATTTTTTTTTGTTTCCGGAGTTGACCACAAAAAGGGCTATTGATAGACATCAAAACAACAATTGATAAAATTCTTTGGCGTTCCTTTAAACGTAAAATGACGTCCATGAGATTTGTCTCATCTCCCCTACTGGCATGGACGGTTTCGAACCTGGAGAAAAATTAAGTCCTTCCAATAGAAACAGTACCTTTTCCTATTCAATTCAAAAAACGATATTGGAGGAAAGATACCGGGAGTTAGATTGGGCTTACTCCCGCTATTGCAGAAATCTGCAGATTTCACCCCGCCCACTGATACAGAAAAAACAGACCTAGCTTTTAGGCAAGGAACAAACCAAAATAATCAACAGAACAAACCCTGCTCCAAGTGCTGCAATTTGCCAGGGCTTAAATCCCTTCCTCACAAGATATTCTATTCCCCACCAAATAGCCCAGGCTGCAACTAAAAAAACGATGGACCAACTCCAGCTATTCATTTTCAAGTACTTTTAAGACTCAAAATGACAAAAAAATAAAAATAATTGTTCATCTCTAAATTCTCTTTTCTACAGTTGGTAAGATATCATAAGTTCGTTAAACAACAGTTGTTCTTTTGTTTACTTGAAAAAGCTCTTAAGCTCATAAACATTCTCCTCAAAATCTACCCTTAAAGTTTACTGCATAAAACCAAAAAGAGGGCTGCTTCAATATTACATTGAAGATTGTTCTGCAGGCTTTGATCCACTAAAGCAGCTCATTCCTCATCGGAACCGAAAATATCTGTTCATAAAATTCCTCCTGGTTGTAAAAATTATCTTGGGTGTAATTAAATTCTTCATTTTGTTTAGATGAAAAAATCAGAAGGGTCTTTTTTTCATCTTCAATAGCAAGACTTTTTACGCTTCTATAGGCAGGCAAGGATTTAAGGTTTTCAAAGCTTACTTGTTCCTGAACAACGACTTTTTGTTCCTTTTGATTTAATTCTGCTCTTCCTATTTTAAATGAAGGTCAGTTTGAGACAGAAAGCCACCAATGACAGGGCCAAAAATAACACCAGAGCTAATGGCAACACCCGACCAACCCATTATTTTTGTTCTTCGTTTTTCAGAAGTAATGTCGCTCAAATATGCGTTGCTAACTGGAATAACTGATGACGTGAAAATACCACCAAAGATGCGAGCAACATATAGCATCGTCAATGATGTAGCAAGACCGGTAAGTAATTGCATAATTACAAAGCCGATTAGCCCAACAATGATAATGGGTTTACGGCCGTATTTATCGGATAGCCTGCCCCAGAGTACAACGAAAAGAAGCTGGAAGAGCGGATAAATACTGGTCAAAAAACCAATATGAAAGTTAATCGAATCAGTATCTAGGTTATCTCCTAAAGCTAATCTTTCGGTATAGTAGGGAAGGGTTGGCAATAATATACCATAGCCCAACATCACTACAAATAAACTCAACAGAATTAAAAATATCCTGTTGAGTTTTTCTTTTTGGTTCATTTATTTTTTACCGATTTTTCGCTTTAATAGTTGCGCATTAATGGCCACTATAATCGTACTTAAACTCATAAATACCGCTCCTACAGCTGGTCCTAAAACAAAGCCTGAAGAATATAATACACCGGCTGCTAAAGGAATAGCCACTACATTATATCCTGTAGCCCAAATCAAATTCTGAATCATTTTATTGTAGGTGGCTTTTCCAAAGAGAATTAAGTTGGCAATATCCTGTGGGTTACTGTTGACCAGAATGATATCTGCTGTTTCGGCGGCAACGTCCGTACCTGAACCAACTGCAATTCCCACATCAGCTTTGGCAAGTGCGGGCGCATCATTTACACCATCACCCGTCATCGCTACAAATTCGCCTTTGTTCTGTAACTCTTCTACAATTTCAACTTTTTGATGTGGCAATACTTCGGCGTAGTAACCATCCAATCCAAGTTTTTCACTCACAGCCTTAGCGGTTTTTTCATTATCGCCAGTTGCCATCAAGACTTTAATATTGTTTTTTTTGAATATTTTTATAGCTTCCGCAGATTCAGGTCTTATTTCATCAGCAAGAGCAATGTATCCTGCTAGCTGGCCATCTATTAATACAAATACAACAGTTTCAGCAGCGTCACTATAAGCATCTTCAGGAATAGTGATTTTTTCATCCCTTAAATAACCAGGGCTGACCACCTTCACTTGTTTACCATCTACATTTGCCTCTACACCTTTTCCTGTAATTGCATTAAAGTTTTCAGGTTTTGGAATAGTAATGTTATCTTCTTTAACTCTTTTAATAATACCAACTGCAATGGGGTGTTCTGAGCTTTGTTCCAATGCACTTGAAAGTCTTAAAATTTCCTCTGTTGAATAAGCTTCTTTAACAGATTCGATTCGAGTGACACCAAAATCACCTTTGGTTAGTGTTCCTGTTTTATCAAAAAGCAAAGCTGAAATTTTTCTTGACTCTTCAAAAGCAGTTCTATTTCGGATAAGCAATCCATTTTGAGCAGATACTGCCGTAGAAATCGCAACCACAAGGGGAATGGCAAGACCCAATGCGTGTGGACAAGCAATGACCATAACGGTAACCATTCTTTCTAAAGCATAGACAAATGGAAAGCCTAAAATCAGCCATACCGCTAATGTTCCAAAACCAATAGCCAAAGCGATATAGGTTAACCATTTTGCAGCCCTGTCTGAAAGATTTTGCATCTTGGATTTGGTTTTTTGCGCTTCTTCGACCATTTTGATGACCTTGTTGAGATAGCTATCTTTTCCAGTATGCTCAACCTTTACTTTTAAGGTACTGTTACCATTTACCGAACCACCAATAACCTTATCGTTTTCATCTTTTTTTACAGGTTTGGATTCGCCTGTAAGCATAGATTCGTTCAGGTAACTTGAACCGTCTACTATAATCCCATCAGCAGGAACTTTTTCGCCTGGTTTAACCAAAATCACATCATCCTTTAGTAAATCTTCAAGAGGGATGTCTTCTATGATGTCGCCTTTTACCCTGTGCGCTTCCGCAGGCATCATACTTACCAGTAACTGTAAAGCTTTTGACGCACCTAACACACTTTTCATTTCTATCCAATGACCAAGCAACATTATGGCTATAAGTGTTGATAGCTCCCAGAAAAAGTCTTCGCCTCTTAAGCCAAATACGGTCGCGGTGCTATAAAAATAAGCTACAGAAATTGCCATAGAAATCAAGGTCATCATTCCTGGCGCACCTTTTTTGATTTCAGACCAGAATCCTTTTAAAAATGGCCAACCACCATAGAAATATACGATTGTGGAAAGTGCAAAAAGGATATATGGATTTCCGGGAAGCAAAAACTCATATCCAAAAAAGTCCTGAATCATCGGCGAGAAGAACAGTATGGGAATAGTAAGTACAAGGGTTACCCAAAACCGTTTTCTAAAATCGGCAATCATCATTTTATGATGGTCGTGGCCCATTTGACCGTGACCCGGATTGTGACCCGAATGGTCCCCACCTTTGTGGTTCATTTTAGAATGGTCTTCTTTTTTGTGTTTCATCTTCGAATGGTCCATTTTAGAATGGTCCATTTCATCGTGATTGTGGTGTTCGTGATTTTCCATTATTGTCTTGTTTAAGTGTTATCGTAATTTTTTTCTCATAGCTTCCGAAATGTTTTCGGCATAGACGCCATAGGCATCTACCAAAAGTCCTTTAATCCCATTTTTTGATGAAATAGCATAAAGCACACTATTATCGTCGGTACTGCTCATACCCTCAAAACGATGCATCTCGTCAACATTAAAATCTTCTGGGTGTATTTCAATTTTTAGTGAGGCACACTCCAAACATTCTGGTTTTAGGTTAAAATCATAGGTATATCCTCTTTGTTGAAGAGCACTGATAGCTTCTGAAAGGGTGTCGTAATTGTTCATTTACGTTTTATTTATAAGTCATTGTAAAATAACTGTTGTCTTCCTCTGTAAACTTCTGAAAGGTCAACAAGCCGTTACCGTTTAATTTTTCGCTGACGGTATAGTTGAGTTGCTTAATGCGAATTCCCAAGGCATAGGCCTTAATATTTATTTTTGATTTAATAGTGTTTTTGCCAGCTTCTAATTTTCGATCGTAAATTTTTATGATGCTTTTTGAACCGAAAAAATTCAACAAGCCCGAGTCAAAACTCATTTCCAATTCAATATTTTTCAGATTATCCAAATTGTATAGTTCTTTAAATTTCTTTGAAGTGGTGTTGATTTCTGTTTTCTTTGATTTTGGATTGGAAAACGGGAAAGCCATTACCACTACACTTGCTTCATCAGGCTTGCAACGATAGGTTGTGGTGTATTTATCGGTCAATTTTTTGTCTTTATCAAACAATTCCGTAACTACCTCAATTTCATAGTATCCATTTTTCTTTATTGTTTCACTGGCTTTGAAAGTTTGTTTATTTAAAAAAGAACCATTTTCATCAAAGTTTTCCCGAATAACAACTCTGCCTGAAATCTGCCCAATAAGCATTTCGTTTTGAGCATTTATACCTGTACAGCCCAAAATAAAATAGAACAATGCTGCCGTGAACATCATAGCTGTGCTATATGTTGTAGGATATTTTCTATTGAATTTTCTAAACATTTTCTTTATAAATTACATTTAGATACTTGATCGTGTATGCTATTCTATGTTTTTTAAAATAAATTCTACCCGTTCAGTTGGTGGCAAAACTGGAACAGAAACAATTGGAAATCCCAAGGAAGTGTAAACATCTATTATTAATTGGTGTATTTTCTTTT
Organism: Salegentibacter haimaensis; assembly: GCF_054121495.1. Lineage (NCBI taxonomy): Bacteria > Pseudomonadati > Bacteroidota > Flavobacteriia > Flavobacteriales > Flavobacteriaceae > Salegentibacter > Salegentibacter haimaensis. The sequence goes on along the minus strand of NZ_JBSYGH010000015.1, from coordinate 24,462 downwards.
GAGCCTCTTCATCCTCAGTACGGGCATAATCTTTGGTGAATGGTAATCGGTCTAAAATGAATATTTTTTTATAGGAAGTGTTTTTAACTGCGGTGAGCAGCTTCTCATCATAATCAAGCTTTAAAAATTGATAGTATGCCATAGCATCTGGAATGGCCCTATCTAAGAAAACCAAGTCTTGGGGCAATATGGAAGCTTCTTGTTCTATTTGCATATCCAAGACCCCTATTTGAAATTTCTTACGATTACTTCTTAATTCTTCAACCGTTTGACCTTCAGTACGCATGGTGTCTATATAGTGCCTTGCATGCTCAATGGTTGTTTTATAACCTCTCTCAGCCAGCATATTAATTACAGTGGTTTTTCCAGTACTAGGTCCGCCGGTAATCACTTGCCAGTTCGTGCTTGCTTTTTTGGTTTGCATTTTTATATGATTAACAAATTATACATTTTCTATACTATATAGCTGTGGGATTTCCGAATCCCATTGATAAGTTTCTTTAATTCCTTTCTGCAATGCTTCCGCACTTTCTTTTTCACCGTGTACAATGAAAATACGTTCGGGTTTGTTTTTTATCTTATCCATCCAGTCCATAAGTTCTGCGTGGTCTGCGTGTGCTGAAAGCCCTTCAATTTCTGCAACTTCCATATGAAACGGCACCCATTTTCCGTACACTTTCAATTCCTTATCACCTTCCAATAATTTTCTTCCCCGAGTACCTTCGGCCTGATAACCCACAAAGAGCAAAGTGTTGTTTGAATTTTGTGCTTGGGTTTCGAGATAGTTGAGCATTCTTCCGCCAGTAAGCATTCCGCTTCCTGCAATCACAATTTTTGGTTTGTTATCTGTTCGTAATTCCATTGTTTCCCGATAACTGCTTACGACCGTAAAGTGCGAGCACATTTCGTCACATTCGTTGTCTTCCAATCTGTGCCAGTCCCTTGTGCGATGAAACAATTCCAATACACTAGCGCCCATTGGGCTGTCCATTATCATTTGTATTTTTGGTATTTTATTCTCTTTCAATAATTTCCAAAAAATCAGCATCATCAATTGGGCACGTTCTACTGAAAAACTTGGAACAAATAGGCTGCCACCTCTGTTGATGGTGTCATTGACCAATTTTTCTATCTGTGGAAGTGCTTCTACTTCATCAGGATGAAACCTTCCTCCGTAGGTGGATTCAATAAATAATACATCTGCCTTTTTTGGCTTTAAGGGTGGAAACAGTAATAAATCGTTTGTTCTGCCTATATCGCCAGAAAACACAAAACGTTTCCTGTGTACATCCAACTCAATGTAAGTTGCTCCCAGAATGTGTCCATTATATTGAAATCGAGCCCTTATGCCATCAAACAATGGAATCCATTGTGATTGCGGAATTCCTTTAAAATGAGGGATAGTTTTTTCTACATCCTTTAGGTCGTACAATGGTTCAGCAGGATTATGTTTGGAATAGCCTTCTTTATTGGCACGTTCTGCTTCTTGTTCCTGAATTTTTGCACTATCATTCAAAATGATTTTTGCAATATCCAAAGTGGGGTTGGTACCATAGATGGGACCATTAAAGCCTTGCTTTACCAATCTCGGCAGATAACCTGTGTGGTCCATATGGCCGTGGGTGAGCAAAACAGCATCAATATCAGCAACATTAACAGGTGGGTACTCCCAGTTTTTAAGGCGTAATTCCTTTAGCCCTTGAAAAAGTCCGCAGTCTATGAGTATCTTTTTATCTCCTGTATCCACTAAATATTTTGAGCCGGTTACTGTGCCTGCCGCTCCTAAGAAATGGATGTTTATTTTATTTTTTTTCATTGGTATCTATTTAGGTTGTTGTACATAATTTACTACAAGAGCTGCTCCCCAAATTTGTGCCCACCGCAGCAGGAAGGTGTATTTCCTTTATCTTGTTTTGATTTGCTCAATTCCACTATTTCTTTATATAGATTACGAGAATCCTCTTTAATAAAAAGAGCCAATTTCTTTACTGATTTAGGTTCAAAGTGAACCATTTCCAATAATATCTCAAGGGCTTCTTCAAGTAGTTTTGAGTCATCTTCCAATGCCTAGTAAAATGGTTCTAAATCTATGTTGCCCTGTTTTTGCAATTCTTCAGTTTTCATTTGTATTATTTTTAAAAATTAGTGATTATTCATTATTTGAATTAATGGGATCTACATAATTCTCTTGAATCTTCGAGTATCTTATTTTGCCTTAGCTTACTGATACCCATTTGTTCCAAAAAGTCTGGATTTTCGTGTAGCTCCTTGCAGAGTATGATGCCTTGATCCAATAATTTTGTTTTTTCAGCTTTGGTAAGTGTTGTTAAAGCGGTTAAGGGATGTAGCCCCGATTTATCTATTCTGTCCTTGAGACCATTTCCTCTTGGATAATCCCAACTGGTCATAAGCATTCCAACACATTTCCCGTACTGAATGGCATCGGTTGTGAAACGCGTATTGGTGTAAACCCCGCCTTTATGAAGTTTAGCCTCGTGACCTTTTTGGTGTTTCCATTGCTTTTCCACGTCCAAAAACCGTGAATGGATATATAATGGGATTTTTACATTGCAAAACCTGCCTTGGTCACTATGGTATTTACATTCAATCATATAATGTTTATTTCCTTTTTGCGCTATCACATCCACTTCGTGCTGAACGCAATTGCCTTGAACTATGACACCAACCTGTGTTGAAAATCCTTCGTGTGCCAATAGTTTGCCTACTAACTTTTCAAATGGAAAACCGGTTGGACCTAGTTCCATTAAAGCTTTTTTGAGCTTGTACTTTGAGGCACTTACCCTAGATTTTCGTTTTAGCATCTTGAAAGCCAACTGGTAGATTTTTTTGGTTGTCATTCCTTCTTCAATCTGCTCTTGTACTTTCCGGGCTACATCCTGAATAATATCCTCATCTGCCCGTGAACGCCGCAGGGAGTTGATGAGTTTGTTTACATCAAAGGCTTCGTACTCACCAGAGTACTTTTTTATTAAGACTGATTTATTCATTGTTACATTTTAATAGTCATTACTGGTAATTCGGAGTGATTGGTTACACCCTCTGCGATGCTTTTAGAGAATAAAGTTAAAAAGCCTGTACGTCCGTGAGTACACATTGCGATTAAATCGGCATTTTTATATCGTAAAAAATTGTTTATCCCTGTTTCTACGTCTTGTTCGTTATATACATTCATTGAGAAGTTATCCAAATCGGGGAATTTTTTCAGGAACTCCTTGATGGGATCCAACCCTTGTTCTATACTGTTAAAATCGGTCTGAGTATTGACCCTCAATAAATGGATATGTGCGCCGCATTTTTCAGCAATCGAAATAACCTGCTTAAATGCATCGCTTACATCTTGAAGAAAATCTGAAACAAAAACGATATCCTTAAAAGGAAAGGATACTTCTTCATCCTTGACTACAACAACTGGTACATCAGCTTTCCTAACAATTTTTTCTACGTTGCTTCCCATTAACTCACGTATACCGCCTCGGGTGCCACTACTTCCCGTAACTATAAAATCGTGATGAAAATGACCCGAATGTTTAAGGATATTTGCCTGACCACCATCAAATTCAAGAAAAGTCCTGCACTCAAGGCCTTGTCGTTCTGCTTTTTTCTCCAGTTCTCTCAGGTAGGCTTTTGCGATGCCTATTCGCTTTACTGTTTCTGGGTACTGTTTTTCTTTTTGTTTATCCAACTTTACCCATTCTACGGGGGTTTTCATCAAATGGAAAAAATGGATTTCGGAATTGTAAAGCTTTGCCATTTCAATTCCGAGTTCTTCTGCTTTATTGCAATTTTTTGAAAAGTCTGTTGGTACGAGTATGTTTTTCATGATTTATTGTTTTTAAATTGTTTTCGTTATAATTAAGCTATGGTTATACTATCTTCCAGATATACCTGTTGGACGGAGTGCAGTAACTCAATCCCTCTAATAAAAGGCTTTTGAAATGCTTTTCGACCCATAATCAATCCAGAGCCACCAGCCCTTTTATTGATGACGGCAGTTGTTACAGCTTCGGACAAATCTGATTTGCCTTTGGAACCACCACCTGAATTTATAAGTCCTATTTTTCCCATATAACAATTGGCAACTTGTAATCGACAAAGGTCTATGGGATGGTCTGTCGTCAACGTTTTATACATTTCATCATCATATTTTCCAAATCCTATTTCTTTAAACCCGAAATTATTGGTTGGTAATTTTTGTTTAATGATATCCGCTTGAATAGTTACGCCCAAATGATTGGCCTGCCCAGTAACATCGGCAGCTGCGTGGTAATCTTCTTTTTCGGTTTTAAAATTTTCATTGCGGGTATAGCACCATAAAATGGTAGCCATACCCAGATTGTGAGCTTCTTCAAAAGCCTCTGCTATTTCTTTGAGTTGTCTGTTACTTTCCGCTGAACCAAAATAAATGGTGGCACCCACAGCAACGGCTCCCATATTCCAAGCTGATTTTACTTTTCCGAATAGTGTTTGGTCATATTTGTTTGGGTAGGTAAGCAGTTCATTGTGGTTAATCTTCACGATAAACGGAATTTTATGGGCATATTTTCGTGCGTTTAATCCTAAAACCCCAAAGGTGGAAGCCACTCCATTACATCCTGCTTCTATTGCCAATTTTATAATATTCTCCGGGTCAAAATAATCCGGGTTTTTATAGAATGAAAAAGCAGCACTGTGCTCAATACCCTGGTCCACAGGAAGAATGCTCAAATAGCCTGTACCGCCAAGGTTTCCGTGGTTATACAATTGCGAAAGACTTCGCAGTACCTGTGGATTTCTGTTACTTTGAACAAATACCTTATCTATGTTTGCTTTACTGGGGGTTTGCAGTTCATCCTTTGTTATTTTTTCACAAACGTGTTCCAAATAGAAGTCTGCCTTTTCTCCTAAAAGTCCTATTATGTTTTTGCTTATTTTCATCTGGATAGTGTTTAATGGATTCCTAAACTTTCATTTGTTTTGGCGATGGATTTAGCCCCATCTGTTTCAATTCCGGTTAATGCCCTAATAGCATCAATTGTTTCCGGAATTACAATAGCTTGATTATCGACTACATAAGCATAGAAAAGTTCATCGCCATGTACTTTTAGCATATCTTCCCATAGGGCTACTTCGTACATATCGCCCCAAGGCCTTCCCATATCCAAGAACATTTCTTTTATGGTATTGTTGGAAACCAGACCCTGGTCATATTGAATTAATTTAATACGGCTCGACGTCTTGAAGGCTTTTAGCACTTCTTCTTTATTCGCTTTTTTCTTTAATTTCACATTCCAATAATGCATATGGCTTAAGGTTTCGGGTACCTTTATTGCGGTAGTAATAACATCCAAATCAGGATCTACACTTTTGGCGTCTGGTCCTTGATGGCTCGGAATATCCTTTTCGGGAACCATTGTGTTCATAATCCCGCCTAAATGACTTTCCCAAGGATCTGTAGCTCTTCTCAAGAGTGTCCCTCTGGCATAATCCAATAGATCAGCTTTTTTTAATGCTGTTAAGGTTCTTAAAATAGAGGTGGTGTTGCAGGAAACTACTCTTGTCGCATTCAAGTTTAGTGCTGATTTGTAATTATTTTCTGCACTAAAGGAATGCCCTGTAGTTTCGTGTTTTTCGCCACCGTGTAGAATAAATTTGATGTTTTGCTCCTTGTAGATAGCTACATTTTGAGCGGCAATCTTTTTGGGTGTACAATCAACAACAAGGTCTGATTTATTTAAAAGTTCTTGTAAGTTTCCTTTTACTGAAATTCCTTCGGACTTCATTTTACCTTCAGCTTCTTGAGTAGCTGCATATATATCATACTCCTTTCTTACGGCATTTTGAATGCGCCAATCACTGATGACATCACAAACGCCCGAAAGCTTCATATCATCTTGCAAATTGACGGCATCTGCCACCCTTTTTCCTATAACTCCGTATCCTATAACTGCTATACTTTTCATATCAATTTTGTTTTAATTAGTTATTCTTCTGTATTATCGACTAATGATTTTGAATTAAAATTTCTAATAATCAGGCGGTTGCTCTTTTCGTAGGTGAAATAGCTTACCGCCCAATTAAAGCCAACCATCAATTTGTTTCTAAATCCACTTATGGATAATAAGTGTACAACTGACCAAAGTAACCAAGCGGAATAACCTGTAAATTTAAACTTGCCCAAATCTGCTACTGCCTTACGCTTTCCTACGGTGGCCAAGGAACCTTTGTCTTTATATTGAAAAGGTTTTTTGTGCTTGTTTTTCGTAAATTCCAATAAGGATTCCCCAAGATATTTGCCTTGTTGAATTGCTGTTTGCGCTACTTGCGGATGTCCTTTTGGTGTGTCTGTGGTAATCATAGCCGCTATGTCACCTATGGCAAAAATGTTTTCAAAACCTTCTACTCTCAAATAAGCATCGGTTTTAATCCGGTTGCCTTTTACCACGTGTTTTTCATCGACACCTTTTGGGAATTGACCTTTTACGCCAGCTGTCCAGATGAGGTTTTTTGCTAAAATTTTCTTTCCGCTTTTTGTAGTAACCTCTGAACCATCATAATCACTTACCGACTCATTGAATAGTACTTTTACATTCAAGCCTTTTAAATACTTTAAAGTTTTTGATGATGCTTTGTCTGACATTGTACTTAACAACTCGTCAATAGCTTCTATTAAGTAAATGTTCATAATGGAAGCAGGGTATTCTGGGTAATCTTTGGGTAGAATATATTTACGAAATTCAGCTAAAGCCCCTGCCATTTCCACGCCAGCAGGACCACCTCCAACGATAACGAAATTTGTTAGGGCATCCCGTTCATCATCATCACAGGTAATCGCTGCTTGTTCCAGATTTTGCAACATCATATGACGGATATTGAGGGAATCGCGAATATCCTTCATCCCCAAACTATTTTCGGCCACAGAATCCATCCCAAAGAAATTGGTGGTCGTGCCAGTAGCCAACACTAAATAGTCATAAGAAACACTTCCCTTATTGGTCAATATAGTATTTGAATCAGGTTGAATTTCCTCAACTTCAGCCAAACGAAAGAAAACATTTTTATAGCCATTGATTTGTTTTCTGAATGGAAATACAATACTGTCAGGCTCCAGGGCACTCGTTGCCACTTGATATAATAAAGGCTGAAACTGATGGAAGTTATTTTTATCGAGTAAAACCACTTGAACTTCTTTGTGTTTCAGTTTCTCAACCAATGCCAAACCTGCAAATCCTCCACCAACGATAACCACACGAGGTAATTTAGTATCGGGAAGACATATCTCATCTGTTATCTTACAGGTGGATTCCAACGTAATGCTATGTGTTTGCTTTTCTTTCATTTTTTATTTCTATCTCTTGCAATCAGTACTGAACATTTGGCATTTGTGGTTAAATATTGGGATACTGAGCCCAATACTAAGCGAGAAAAAGCACCGTGACCCTGAGAGCCTACTACAATTAAATCTGCACCCCAATTTTCTGCTTTTTCATTAATAGTACTTTTGGGCAGGCCACTAACAACACTTGTGGTTATGGTAAGTGCCTTGTTTTCGGCCTTGATTTTATCGGAAGCTTCTGAAACGATTTTGTTTCCCAATTTTTGAGCGTTACTTTTAATTTCTTCTATGTAATTTCCTATCCTGCCGCCCATAGTATGCAATCCCAGACCGGTTGTTTTAGGAAGTTCATAAACATTTATAATATGAATTTCACTATTTGAGGATAAAGTCATTTTCTTAAGCTCGTTAATGGCTACTTCACTAAAATCTGAACCATCTATGGCCAATACAATTTTCATTTTTTTCGTCTTTTTAATCTCTGATTTCGGGTTTAATTCCACTAATTCTGTCCGAATTAGATTTACATGTCAAGCCAAAAAATTTAGTAATCGAATCATTTTGGATATTTCATTTCCAACCTCTCTTATAAACTAGTTGTATTGCATAAGCTTAAGCTTTTTGGTTTTTAAATAATCCACTGTTTCTTTTACCGATAGTGGATACGTAGCATTTCCTGTGCGTACATAAAAAGTGGTGTTTCCTTCATCACTCACATAAACCGGTTCGTTGGAAGGTTCGATATCCACCACGCACACATCTTTCTCATCAATACTGTAGAACGAAATATGGTTGCTGAAACAAGCCTCGTGCCCCAATTGCGTAGAAATAATCCTGAACACCGCACGTTCATACCCGTCCCTGTTTTTATGCTTTAGGGTTTTATAATCTTTTTCCAATCCCAGAACATTTCCGTCGTCATCAACACCAATTATAAGTTTTCCACCCTTGGCATTCATAAAGCCCACAATGGTTTTGGCAATGACCAACTCCAGTTCCCGATTGGTTGTTTTACGGTAATAATCATAGCGTATGGAAGATTTGAATTCCACCCGTTCATTTTCACCGGCCTGGATTAATTCTTCAATATCACGAACAAGCAGCCGCTGTTGTGTGCCAATAATTTCATTTTTCTTTTTCAGGTTTATCCAGAATAAACCTGAAACTATCCCCAAGAATCCTCCCAATAAAGTTAAGAGTCCGCCCATGCCCCGCATATTGAAACTGAAAGATTCCAAAAAACGTTCTTCTAAGACTTGCTGAAACAAGGGGAAAGAGAAGGGCGTATCACTGAACTCAAACCAGTAGATTACCATTGTAAAAGGGTGTACCAGGAAATAAAAAATACCTGCCCCAATAAATAAATGAGTCAAAATGATCTTAATATTTTTATAAGTATTACTGTTTATCATTTTTAGCGGTTTATGAATCTTTGATATAATTATGTTCTAAATTCAAGAGGGCCTTATCTAAACTTTCGATTAAACAATCCTATTTAATGCAAAATCATCTGTTTTTTATTTGGGCATTATAAAATGCCGCAATACACGCTCCAATCAACCAGCCTAAAATGAAGCTTTGCACAATACCAAAAAATGCTTCTAATAGTGGTACGTCCATTCTTATAATATTACTGGTGTCCAGACCGTGTAAAAGGCTGTTGAAAAATATAATCGTTCCTTCCTGTCCTGCTGTAGCCATCACGATCATACAGCCCAAATAAATTAAGGATACTGTTAGACCGAGGGCAAAACCGAATTTTTTTACATTTAATCGATACATAATTTATATGTTTTAAGATTGGTTATCTGATTTTAATAATTTTTTGGATTCTTCAAATTCCTCCTTTGAAATTTCGCCCTTGGCAAACCTGTTTTTTTAGGATGTCCAATGGCTTTTCTTTTTTTGGTTTTTGGTATGGAATATCAGTTGGGATAAAGAAAATCCAAATGATAAACGCCATCCAAATAATCCACCATATCAGGTGCATACCTCCGAAACTTCCGTCGTGAAAAAACATAATTTTTGATTTTAAGTTACTTTTATAGTTTTTCAATTGTGTAACCCTCAAGGTTGCTGAGTTGTTTTTGTAATTCATCTACTGAAAGCGTTTCCTTCATAGTGATGATTGTAGCTCCTTTTGGTGCCAGAAAAATTTCTGCCTTTTCAATCTTTGGATGTTCTTCCAATGTCTTTTTGACCCTGCTAATGCAGCCGCCGCAACTAATACCATTAATTTGAAATTTTCGTTTCATAACATAAATTTTAGTGATGTTGTCCTTCTTTTTTTTTATCCTTCTTTTTTAAGTTCTCATTGGACAATCCGTGCGTATGGCTCCCGTGCCGCATGGGCATTAACAAGTGTACTGCGAACATTATTATAATAAATGCAAAAAGCCAGGTGCCACCACCAATTCCAATAGATGGTGCTAAAAAGATGAGTAAAAGCGGCAGTCCACAACCGAGGACCATCCATAACCAGTGATTTTTCATTGTTTTTTATTTTAATTAATGTTTATTCCTCGCCTTTTTAAGACCTGAACTGGCTTATGTTGTAATTGGGGGATTATCAACACAAGCCTTAGGGAGTTCAGGCTTTAGGGTTTTTAATATTATAATTAACACGAAAGCTATCTGTTTTTATGCTACTTCATCTGCATAACTTTCGTTGTTATTTATATAATTTCATCATAGAAATTTCGTTTCCATTTTTCTGTGTTTTTATAGTCGCTCATACTCATTCCCACAATCTCTTTAAACTGTCTTGATAAATGGTTAATGCTACTATAATCCAGCATATATGCTATATCTGAAAAAGAATACTGTTTTAATTGAATAAGTTCCTTTACCTTTTCTATTTTCAGTTTTATAAAATATTTTTCAATGGTGGTATTTTCATTTTTAGAAAACAGCTTGCTCAATATTTTATAATCCCTGTGAAGGATTAAAGACAGATGCTCTGAAGTATTTATTTTTAAATGGAGGGGCAGTTCAGTAAGCAGTTCTATCAGAATGATTTTCATTTTTTCAACCAGCATATCTTCTTCACTTTGTACAATTTTAAAACCATTAGAATGAAGAACTTTAGTTACATTTTCAGTAATATTCCTGTCCGTTTTATTTGATGCTTCCACTAATAATTTACCCAATTCCAAAGAGAGCACGATAATCCCAAGCTCTTCCAGTTCCTGTTTTATAACTTTTAGGCAGCGGCTACATACCATATTTTTTATCCAGAATTCTTTCTGTAAATCCATAGTCTCATTTTTGATTGTTAGAATATTCCTTATCCTAACAAAGGTTTTTAATTTGCTATTTAGCAAATAGTTAACAGTGTGGCGTGATCAGGAATGAGCGCACCCGTTGTAAGCCTGTGCGAAGTACTGGGCCAACACGGTGGTGCAGGTTAATCAAAGAACCTACTTAGAAAGAAATCAAATTAAATATACCTCGTGGAGTACCTGAAAGTCTTTTGGTATGAGGGGTGGATCATAATTTAAAAAAGGGACAACATTTTGCACAAGTCCCTCGAATAGATTTATGTAAGCGTAAAAAAATGTGTGCCGGAAAACCAGATTTTGATTCTCCATTTTAAATGTAGTTTTTTGAAGATTATCGCTGCCTTCTTTCACTATAGATTTATTGTCACAGCATCCTTTTTTTTCGAACGAACATTTTTTTGAAGGATTGGTTTGAGCCTGAAGTGCAGCGTCACAAACCTTTGCTTTAGTAAAAACAGCCATATCCACGAGCTTATTGCAACAGTAATGCATACTCACAGTAAAAGACGAGGTAGCGAACATTACCGCGAATATTAAAGAGACAGCTATTATTTTTTTAAAGCTTTGCACAGTACGGATCTAAAAAAATTAACAAATATTAACTTTTACTTTATATAAAGAATATTTTCAAACTTAATAAGGAAAAGCCAACTTAAAAATGACGATTATCATATTTACTGATAATTTTTAAACGGTTTTGTTTAAATAATTAACTAAAACTACAATAGATAATACTAATTTTCACAATTAGAATTATGGTTTTTGGAATAGATGAAAGTCATTTTAAGATAAGTAAAGAAATGTCAGTTATACAGGATGTTGATTAATGCATAGCCACCACGAGGGTGTAAAATAAACTCTGTCTGAATAGAATTATTTATTAATTTAATTCAGATAGAATTATGACAACAAAAGAACAACAAGAATTCGAGAAAAAGGTGCTTGACCAGTTCATGTCTGGCAAGAGTCTTTTTGGTGCAGACGGTGCTTTTGCACCGATGCTCAAGAACGTTATTGAGAAGGCCCTTCAGGCAGAGATGGACTCTCATCTAAGTAGTGATGAACGCTCCAAAGGGAATAAACGCAATGGCAAGGGAAATAAAAAACTCAAAAGTGGCTTTGGTTCTTTTGATATTGAAACCCCTGAAGACCGTCAAAGCAGCTTCCAGCCGGAACTGGTCAAAAAGAGACAGACAATTCTAGCGGATAATCTTTCAGAAAAAATCATCGGTCTTTATGGCCTTGGAATGAGCTACCGTGACATCTCGGGTCATATCAAGGAAATGTACGACACCGATATTTCCCATACAGTTTTAAGCCAGATCACCGATCAGATCATTCCTGATATCAAAGCCTGGCAAAGTCGTCCTTTAGAACCGCTCTACTGCATTGTCTGGCTTGATGCGATGCATTATAAGGTTAAGGTGGATGGGAAGATTACTCATAAAGCACTCTATAACATCCTGGGTATTACAAAAGAAGGAAAAAAGGAAATCCTGGGGATGTACATTTCTGAAAGTGAAGGTGCTAATTTCTGGCTACAGGTGCTCACCGATCTTCATAATCGTGGATTACAAGATATCCTGATTGCTTGTACGGATAACCTCAAAGGCTTTACACAGGCTATCTTGAGCGTTTATCCAAAGGCTCAGGTTCAGCTTTGTATCGTACACCAAATCCGTAATTCATTGAAGTATATCGCCTCGAAGGATCAGAAGGAATTTATGAAAGATCTGAAAAAGGTCTACAGGGCCGGCACTAAAGATGTAGCCGAAGATGAACTATTGAACCTGGAAGAGAAATGGGGTAGTAAATATCCTGTAGTCATTGAAAGCTGGCAGCGTAACTGGGAACAGCTATCCCAGTATTTTGAGTATACAGAACCCATTAGAAAGATTATTTATACCACCAATGCCGTAGAGGGCTTCCATCGTCAGATCAGGAAAGTTACCAAGACCAAAGGAGCATTTACTAATGATATGTCACTACTCAAGCTGGTCTATCTGGCCACAAGAAACATTGAGAAGAAATGGACCGCTCCTTTGCATAATTGGAGCCTTACGATTCAGCAATTTTATATTAAATTTGGAGACCGGATACCCCTGGCTATAAACGCCAATTCCTCTGGGGCTAGCCCCAGAGGAATGGAAACATCAGACAGAGTTTAATTTACAGACCCGCCACCACTAGCGCTAAATAGACTGCCAGGACGAATATCCCAATAAATGCTATAATAGCGATGATTTTATCTTTAACGGTTATCCGAGAAGAAGATTTTTCACCACTTCTTAAATTTTTACGATAGCTTTTTCGGTGTTTTTGGTATGTTTTCATGATCCCTTCTTTTTTCTTTAGGGCTATTTATTTTCCCGAATTATAGAAGCCTTCGGGGTTAAAGTTCGTGTTTACTTTCTTCACCGGTCTTTACTTTGAAGAGCTACTCCACTTCAGAAACATAGATGATCCCGTCGCCCTTTTCGTGGGTCCTCCCATGTTCACTTATAATCCGGACGATTTCTTCTACATCTTCCTTTTTACAAATGAGTTCCAGTTTGCTCATTCGGCTATGAGTAAGGGTGAATTTTAAAGAAGGCATGGCATCGCGGCTGGTAAACCTGCCGGTGCCTTCAACTTGGGTTACCGTAATACTTTTAAAATCGTTGCCGCGCAAAGCTTTGATCACTTGGTTAGTACGTTTTCTTCTAACAAATGCCTTTATTTCTCTCATGTATTTTCATTTAATACATTAGTAATAGCTATATACAAGCCCCACCCGTAGAAGTAATTCTATTAACTTTTTTCGCGGTGGGCCAGGTAATTTTCTTTGGATTCAAAATAAGCCACTTTTCCCTGTTGGTCTTGCAACACGATATAGGCCCTGGATTTGTCCACCGGATTTCTGCTAAAAGGGTCTATGGCCATCCTGGAGCTTTCTTCCGTAGATAATGTTTTCACGCACATATCACAACAGCCATAATAGGTTTTCCCGTCTACTGGGATAGGTATTTGCGGCTCTCCCATATAGGCATCGTTAACCATACATACCAGGTCATTTGGGACCTGATCTCCAAATTTATATTTGTGCTCTGCTTTCACAGCACTTTCTGCTACTGGAATAACCTCCGTTTGCGTTGTTTGCACTTTTTTTTTCTCTCGCGAATTACAACCGGACAGAAACATTGTACCTATTATCGCTAATGCGAAAATTTTTATTTTAGCTTTCATATTTGTTGTGCCTGCCAATGGGTTAGAGAATTTGTAGGGTGCTCCAACCCATTCCTGCAGGACTTTTTTACTTTATGATATCCTGTATATTACCACACTTCAGCATTTTTCCTCCGAAAAATGGATTTTGAATTGCCTCTTCGTGGCTTAGCCAAAAACCTCCTGCGTTATTATTAGCCATTGGACAGCGTGCAAAATACAACTGGTTTTCCGCAACTTTGCCCTTTAGAAAATCAGCAAATTCACTGGAAAAATCCGAAAATGCAGCCTTTTGCGACTCCGGATCAGGACTAGCAGCCAGCTTTGTTGCGGCTTTCTGTAATCGATCGGTCCCTTCTAATTTTGCAAGAGAGTTGAGAAGTTGCTCTGCTTCCTTCTTTACCAATTCTTGATCAGAGTTGCGTATCGCCGCCTTAAGGTTGATATAACTCTCATAAGAAGCAGTAACTTTCCCGTTTTTAAATTCGGGAATTTCACTGTCCATCATTTTCATCTCACCCGATTCCATATTTTCGTGATCGTGGTGCATCATTTTCTTCTCCTGGCTATAACCCAGACTAACGGCTAATAGCAGTACTACTGCCATTTTCACTTTTAAAATTCTCATAGTTATTGATTTTAGATATTAATATTTGATTTTCTAGGTTTAATTTTTAAAAAACAAGTTTTCAATCTACTATTGATTTTACTTCGCCGCAGGTAAGCATGGCTTCTCCAAAAAACGGGTTCCTGATTTCTTCGCTGTTACTTAACCAATAGGCACCTTTGTTATTATTGGCCATAGGGCAAAAGTTCACATACAACTTCTGGTTAGCTCCAAAAGCCTCTACGATCTTTATTAATGGCTGTGAAAGGAAAATAAAGTTTTCGCGTTTCCCTTCTATTGTATTAGCCTCCTTACACAACTTTGTGTGTTTGAACAAGAAGGCCTTTTTTTCTTCCCAGAAATCCTTAGCATGACCAGACAGGGAATTTCCATCAAGTTTATCAAGAGCAGACAACAGTTCTGTACTCGATTCCTGTGTCTCCTCTATATTAGCCCTAACCAGTCCTTCTTTAAGTTCCAGATAGGCTTCGATTACTTTATTAAGTTGGTTTTTGAAAGCTTTAGGGACATCTTTGCTCATATCCATCACATCTTCCTGAACAAATTTTGAAGTTTTTGTTTGCTCCGGCATGTCGTTCCCCTCTTCCATTTCCATTCCACCGTGATTGTGTCCTGTCATGGCAGGACCACCTTCCGGGCTCATCATACTTCGTTTGCCTTGTAATTGTGCTGCAGCATCCACCTTGAATACTCCATTGGCTACTACCTCATCTCCCGCTTCCAGACCTTCTGTAACCACATACAAGTCCCCTGCCTCGGGCCCTAAGACCACTTCCCTGAACTCAAAGGTAGGCTCTTCAAACTCCGGGCTCTTTACATAGACCACAGCTCTTTTCCCGGTCCACAGGACAGAAGACTTGGGTATTACCAGTGCATTTTCCATATTATCCAGTTCGCTGTTAATGATCCCCTGGGCGAACATGTCCGGCTTGAGCCGGCCTTTAGGATTATCTACTTCCGTTCGCACCAAAGCCACCCGGGTTTGGGGGTTAATCACGGGATCAATAAAAGTAACGGTACTTGTAAAGGTTTGACCGGGCATAGAGGGGACAGAAAACGAAACCTTATCTCCCTTTTTAATCCAGGCAAGATCGCTTTCATAGGCGTCATAAAGAACCCACACCTTGTTCAAATTAGCAATATCAAAAAGCGGCTGACCTTCGCCCACATAATCCCCTTCACTTATATTTCTACTGGTAACGGTTCCCGATTGTGTTGAATAAACATCAAAATTGTATTGCACCTGCCCGTTCTCCTGAATATTCTGAATTTGATCATCTGTTAAATCCCACTGCTTCAGTTTTCTTATCGCGGCTTCGAAAAAGGAAGGGTTTGTCTCCTTAAACCTTACAGCTTCCAGAAGTTCCTTTTGCGCCTGCACCAGTTCCGGGGAATAAATAGAGGCCAATCGTTCTCCTCTCCTTACTTCCTGGCCTGTGAAGTTCACAAATAACCGCTCTATCCGCCCCGGAAAGCGTGCCGTCACGGCCGAAACATTCCGTTCATCTGCAGTTACTCTTCCCGGGAGGTAAATTTCCTTTGTGGGTGCACCGGATTGAACAATCACCGTCTGAATATCAGCAATTCTGGCTGCAGCTTCGCTCATTTGGATCTCAGAGTCATTGACAGCTGCAGAAGCTTTTATGGGTATTAATTCCATCCCGCAAATAGGACAGTTACCGGGTTCTTCCTGTCTTATCTGGGGGTGCATGGAACAGGTCCAGATCTCAGCTTCTCCTTCCTCGTGAATGTGCTCCTCAACCTGCTCTTCTGTGATTGCTTCTCTTTCTGATGAACCACCGAAAAAGAGCCAGCCTAATAAAAGCCCTGCGACTAAAAAGCCAAGCCCCACATATAACGATTTTCTATCTATCTTATTCATAATTTTCTCCAATTAAATAATTGATCCTGTATACGTTGTTATTTTGTTCTGTTCTTGCCCTTGCCAGTTCAAGGCCGTAGTTTAAGAGCTGTCGTTCCATACGAATGATCTCCAGGACATTATTTCGGCCTGTGGAAAGTTCAGTCTGGAACAGCTCCAGGGATTGTCGGGCAATTGTTGTTAAACGGCCATAAAGCTCAACATTCCGGCGCGCATCGATGTAGTCGCGATATAAGCGTTCCAACTCGGTTTCCAGTTCATTCTCCAGGTTTTCCCTTCTCAATTCCACTGCCTCTTGCTGCAGGATGGCTTCCTGCCGCATGGACTTGTATTTTTTTCTGTAAAGAGGTATCCGAATCCCCACCTGTGGAAAAATGAAAGCATCCTGTCCATTGTCGGGAAGTGCCATTCCGGGTTCTAAATCGGTTCTTGGTGCAATGTTTGTATAGCTTGCACCCAAAGTAATAGAAGGTAAACCCATTTTTTTAGCCACCGTAAGCTGCTCCTCGAAACTCCTCGCCTCATGATCGAGCTGTGCAAGGCGCGGATTTCTGGCTAAGATCATCTCCAGCAGAGAACTCTTCTCAATTATAAGTTCTTCCTCCCAAAGATTGTCGGGGAAACGAAGAGGTTGCTGGAGTTCTAAATTTAACAACTCTTCAAACTCCGTCACCAGGGGAAGCCTGCTATCCCGCAAATAGGCGAGCCTGCTTTCCAATTCTTCCTCTTCCATTTCGACCTGCAGTACAGAGGAAAAACCTGTACTCCCACTCTCGAACTGCACCTCGGCGAGGCTCTTGAAGGAACTCAGCAATTCCAGGTTTTCTTCCGTTATTTCTATAGCGGATTTCAGGTAGTACAATTCATTATATACTATTTTTAGGTCCTTGTACAAAGCGAGTTTTGCATCTTCAAAAACCTTTAGTTTTACCCGTGCCCTTTCAGCGGCTACTCGTTCCTGGGCACCTAAGGTGCCAAACCAGGGGAACATCTGGCTAAAGGAGGCAGTTGCCTCTTGCGCCCCAACCCGCGTTTCAACAGGCTGGATGAAATACCCAAAACTCATTTGAGGGTCAGGTAGAGTGCCTTCCTGGGTTACTTTCTCCAGGGCAGCCAGATATTCGTTGAAAAGAGATCTTAGCTCTGGATTATTTTCTGCTGCCAGAACAAGGTATTCTTCCAGGAATTCTCCGGAGGTATTTATCTCCTGTGCCTGTAATTCGATTGTGGCCGTCTTTATTAGCACAGCAACAAAAACACACAGTCTAATTATTTTCATTTTCATTACTTTTCTATTTCGTTTGTTTGTTGCTCCTGTAATCCCGGATTTGACCACTTCTTCTCTTGCCACATACTGTACAGTACAGGAACCACGAACATGGTTATCGTCTGGAACAGCATTCCTCCAAATGTGGGGATCGCCATTGGGATCATAATGTCAGAGCCCTTACCTGTAGAGGTGAGGATTGGCATTAGCGCTATTAAAGTGGTCGCTGTTGTCATCACAGCTGGTCTTACCCTCTTACTTCCTGCAATAACAACAGCTCTACGGATGGAGGCCTTATCTGTGGTTCTTTCTTCTGCAAAAACTTGCTTCAGATAGGTTCCCATCAGTACCCCATCGTCAGTCGCCACCCCGAAGAGCGCGATAAAGCCAACCCAGACAGCAACACTTAGATTTATGGGGCCAATCTGAAAAACTTCACGCATGTTCTCCCCGAAAAGATTAAAATCCAGAAACCAGGCCTGGTTATATAACCACAGGAGAACAAATCCTCCAGACAAGGCTACAAATACTCCTGAGAAAGCCATTAACGTAGTCTGAAAGTTCCCAAACTGGAAGTAAAGAAGCAGGAAAATAGCCAGTAAACTTATAGGTATTACTATTGACAAGGTCTTTGCAGCCCGTAATTGATTTTCGTAATTCCCTGCAAACTTGTAGCTAACCCCGGGGGGTACTACAAATTCTCCGGAGGCTATTTTCTCATTGATCAAAGCTTGGGCATTTTCTACTACATCTACTTCCGCAACATCAGTTTCCTTATCAAAAATTACATAGGAGAGCAAGAAAGTATCCTCACTCTTTATGACCTGAGGTCCTTGTACATACTGGACCTCCGCCAAATCTCCCAAAGGAATTTGGACTCCGGTAGGGGTAGGTACCAGTATGCTTTTGACATCTTCAGGATTATCCCTGAACTCACGGGCATACCTCAGCCTAACCCCATACCTTTCCCGACCTTCTACGGTGGTAGTCATAGACATACCTCCAACGGCAGCACTTATTATACGTTGCACATCACCAATAGATAAACCGTATCGCGCGATCGCCTGTCGGTTTATATCAAGTTCCAGATAAGGTTTACCTACTACCCGGTCGGCAAAAACAGACGGTGCTTTTACACCCGGCACTTCTTGTAGGATTGCTTCCATTTGTAGCCCAACCTCTTCAATCGTTTCCAGATCGGGGCCAAATATTTTCATACCCATAGGAGCCCTCATTCCTGTGGAGAGCATTATTAACCTCGTGGCTATGGGCTGCAGCTTTGGTGCAGAGGTGACTCCCGGTAAGCTGGTAGTGCTAACTATCTCATCCCAAATATCGTCTGGTGATTTGATGTGATCCCTCCATTGACGGAAATATTCACCGCCTGCGTCGGGAACCAATAGAGACACATCAAGATCTTGTCGCTGCATCGTCTCAGGATCAAAAACTTCCCCGTTCTGCAAAACATACTGCTCTTCATCGTTCACCTCAAATCGCATGCGACGGCCGTTCTGGTCAAGAACATATTCCGACCTGTAGTTTATAACATTCTCGTACATCGATATTGGGGCTGGATCCAAAGCTGTCGCTGCCCGTCCCCATTTACCTACCGTCATGTCAACCTCTGGAATTGCAGTTACTCTCTTGTCCAGGATTCGAATTGTTTCAATATTTTCCTCTACACCGGAGTGGGGCATAGTGGTGGGCATCAATAAGAATGATCCTTCTTCTAACGGAGGCATGAACTCTTCGCCTGCACCAGGAAACGTTTCACTTATCCCCAGCCAAACCTCGGTTTGCCTCACGTTGTATCCAAGTTTGTCAAAACCTGTGGCGATGGGACTGAAGATCCTGTCAAAGCCCTGCCAGGACAAAAGTCCAAAAAGAATGATCAAAATGGGGATTGAAAGAAATTTCCATTTATTTTCCAAAGCCCATCTAAGAATGGTTTGATAATATCTTACCATAGCCATTAATAACCCTAACACAATGATTATAATTCCTGCCACAAATACGAGATTGGTGAATTCGGATTGATCTGCGCCCAGAGGTAACCATTCCCTATTTAAGAAATAGAGAACTCCAACCATTACAATTGCGATGTTTAAATAGTTGGAATATTTTCTTTTTTCTTCCGGCCATCGGGGCTCCAATAGGTTGTTAGCTCCGAGGGCTATAAACATGATTCCTACCCAGGCCACGTAAAACAACAACAAAATTCCAAAACCAATAAGGGCAAAATTCCAAATCCTCCGGATCCTATTTTTTCCAAAGTTCATGGAAAAGAGACCATGCGCCAAGGCAGGAATCACCACTAACCCCACGAACAAAGCAGCTATAAGGGCAAAAGTTTTGGTGAAAGCAAGTGGCCCAAAGAGCTTGCCTTCCTGACCCGTCATGGCAAAAACAGGTATAAAACTAATGACGGTTGTGGCCAGTGCAGTCAGAACGGCTGATGCAATTTCAATGGTTCCTTCATAAATCACCGACAGCTTCGGCCGACCCTCGTTTTCGGGCAGTTCGAGGTGCCGAATAATATTTTCTGTGAATATCACCCCCACGTCAAGCATTACTCCAATAGCTATAGCAATCCCTGAAAGAGCTACGATATTGGCATCAACCCCGGCATATTTCATTACAATAAATGTCATAAGCACACCAATGGGCAACAAACTGGAGATCATAAGGGCTGCCCTTAAGTTCAGAACAATGACTATGACTACTATGATGCTTATGAGAATTTCAAGAATAAGAGCCTCCTCTAATGTGCCCAAAGTCTCATAAATTAGTCCTGAACGGTCATAGAATGGAACAATGGTCACCTTGGATACAGTGCCATCAGCCAGAGTCTTGCTTGGTAACCCGGGCGCAAGATTCTCTATCTCATCCTTTACATTATTGATCACGGCCAGGGGGTTCGAGCCATACCTTGCAACCACCACCGCTCCGGTAGCTTCTGCGCCTCCCTTGTCCAGGCCGCCACGCCTTTGGGCTGGCCCCATTTGGATTCTGGCAACATCTTTTAAACGAATAGGCGTGTTCTCATTAACAGCGACCACTGCTTCTTCCAGGTCTTCCAGGCTTTCAATATACCCCAGACCCCTCACCAGGTATTCTGCACGGTTGAATTCGATGGTGCGGGCACCAACATCAAGGTTGCTTTCCTGTACTGCCTCCATGATCTGCTTGACATTGACCCCATAACTTTTCATAGCAATGGGATCGATCTCCACCTGATATTCCTTTACAAAGCCGCCAATAGAAGCGACCTCTGAAACTCCTTCAGCAGAGGATAAAGCATATTTAACATAGAAGTCCTGGATTGACCTCAGTTCCTGAGGATCCCAGCCTCCGGTAGGCTCTCCTGTTTTGGGGTTTCGCCCCTCAAGGGTGTACCAGTACACCTGTCCCAGGGCTGTAGCGTCAGGCCCCAAAGCAGGTTGTACATCTTCCGGTAAAGTCCCAGCCGGAAGCGAATTTAGTTTCTCCAGAATCCTCGACCGGCTCCAGTAGAATTCCACATCCTCCTCGAAAATTACATATATGCTGGAAAGCCCAAAAAGCGAACTACTTCGAATCGTTTTTACGCCCGGCACCCCCAGGAGTGAAGTAGTAAGCGGATAAGTGATCTGATCCTCGATATCCTGAGGAGATTTCCCCATCCATTCTGTGTAGACTATCTGTTGGTTTTCACCAATATCGGGAATGGCATCCACCGGTACAGGATCCCTGGGCATCCAGTCAAGACCCCAGTTGAAAGGAGCTGTAGACACCCCCCCAGGCTACAAACGCAACCGTGAGTAAAACGGTCACTAACTTATTCTCTAAAAAGAATTTAATCGTTTTATTAAGCATGTTATTTAATTCTGAATTAATACACTTTAATGTTGCAAGTCTGCAACATTAAAAAAGGAAACTCTCCTCTAGTGACATTTCACCAGAGCCAAATATTAATTCAGAATCAAATCAAGTAAGTCTCGTTCAATATGTGTATTTCCTGAACGAGAAAGGGTGCGTTATAATTTTTAAAGGGAACAATCTGCTCTGAAGATTCATTGAACAGGTTGAAATACGAAAGAGTGAATGTGGTGATGAAAACCACCTGTTCCAGGTCAACAAAGTTATTAATATTTAATAGCTCGTCCTGCCCTTGGATAAACGTCTGGTGATTTTCACAACATTCCTTACCTACAATGGTATTCTCATCTCCATGATCATGGGATTCCATTCCACAGTTTTCTGCGCTGGAAAATATTGCCAGGTCCATCAGCTCATCACAGCAAAAATGTTTATCTACAGTAAAAGATACTGTAGAGAAGAACATCAGGAATGTCAAAATAATAGATGATATTTTTAATAGTAAGGCTTTCATAGCACTCTTCTAACTTCCTCTGTTATTAGCTAATTGCGACGGAACTAAGGTTGAGTTTTTTGGTGTAATTTTATAAATCAAAAATAAGGGGTATATGTCTTTTGAAATATGATCAATGTCATATTTCCCCTTTTCTCTCAAAATTTAAGATGCCAGGGCACATTACATTATCCGCAGTAAAAATAGTTCAAAAGGTTCAAAAGCACCTTTAGAATAACAGGAAAAACATTCACTTTTATGTGTTCCTACCGATATAATTAAAATTTTACCAATTCAACAAAGGTTTAAAGGTAGAAGTGGAGAGAGTATTATCCACTCCACTTCCACATTTATGAAGAAAGGTCCTTAAAAACTTATTACAGCTTCAAGCACCAGGCCATTGAATTTTCCTCCATCAAACCTTGTACCCGGTACAAATCCGTTATATTCCTGATTAACATACTCCACTTTAGCAAGTATATTTTTGGTCATAAACCAACCTGCTGACAGCTGGTATCTTGCGATATCAATATCATTCCCGGACTCCTCACCGTCCACAGTATTGTATCTTCCGGCCACGTAATAGTTTTCATCAGCCCCAAATCTATAAATAAGATCTGCGGCAAGTTGTGTAAAGATCCTTTCCTGTGCTTCGGTTGTACGTTTACCGGAAGCCCTTTCAAAAGTTCCGAAAAATTCCAGTCCTCCCATTTTAATAAAAGGGTTGATCATAAAAGCAGTCATCTCGTTCCCAAATCGTGGATTGTACCTACCGGAAGTGAATCCATGAACATCTGGTAACTCCATTACTTCATAATATCTCGACCCTGCACGATCACCCCCATACAAGGATACATTAGCATTTTTATTGGTATGGTAAACCGAGCCGGTTAATCTGAATCTAATGTTATTACTCAGTAATCCATCGTAACCTGCTTTCGCCAGAAAGGAAGGACCTGTTGCATCTGGATTTGTAACGCTTTGATTTAATTTGCCATTAGTCGCACCTAACATTCCAATAAATCCGTTGTTCCTATAGTAAACTTCTGCACCAACTTCTGTTGTAAATGAATCCATAATGTAATTCCCCACGAAAGGATTATATATAGCCTGGGCATTATCTGTTCGCCGGAAGTGAGCATCACCATAGTTGTTTTCCATATGTCCAATTTTGACAGTTACATTATTCATTAGACCTTCCATGAAACCGGGACTAATAAAATCCAATTTGTCGATTAAAATATACCCTCCTTTGACATAAGGTTCATTGTGGTGACGGGAGGATAAATAAGTCCTTAGATGCATGCGGACCCCATCATATAACTGAACATCAAGGTCCAGATTTGCTGTTGGCAAGTTGAAATTGTTTCCTATAGTTGACAGAGGAACAGTACCTGAATTTTCATGTTCCAGAGCCTGAAATTGTATTGTAGAGGCACCACCTATTCTCACTTCCACTCCGTCAAAAGTACTTAAGGTATCTTTGGGTGCTTCGAACGTGTTTATGCCTCTTTTATCTGGTGCCCTAAAATTGTCCAAATCCCGTTGCTGAGCCTGCATTTGGGAAGCTAGGAGCACAAAGAGAATTGCGCTTAGATTTAAAATTGAAGTTTTCATTGTATTTATTTTAATTGATTTAGAAAAAGATTTGGAATAAAGTAGAACCACAACTTTCTCCTTGAGTAGCATTTTGGTTCTATAGGCATTTATGAACAGATTCTAAATCAAAAACACCTCAAATAACAAATGGTAATCCTTTACTATCAAAGGAGGCTTATAGTAGTAAGAGAAATGTTTTTCTCTTACTGGAAGAGGAATGTTCATCCTGAAAATGTGAGGAACAGTACCAAAGAAAGACTCTAATTCGGACAAAAGCGAAGAAGCTTTTAAATCTTTCTGAGCCTCTTTTTGAATAGTTTTCTAGGAACAACAAGTATCTTCGAAATCCTTCTTGCTTTCCACTGCTACCTCACTACTACAGCTTTTAGCTTTTTTATTTATCGCTAAGTCCTGCAAGCTATCACTACAGTAGTGTGCATCTAAACTAACTGTTGATGTCGACAACAACACAAGTAGCGAAAGAAAAATAGATACTAGTTTCATGGATTATTGAATATCAAACTGCTCCTTATTTGAAGTAAATCTACCACCTAATCCGGCCCTAAAATATGACTTCTGTCAATTTTAGAGGATTTCCAACCTATTTTTAGAAATTGTTAAATTTGGCCACTACTTTTTCGCCACAGACAATAAAAAGATAATAGAAAAAATATTTGAAGAAGTAATTAGGTTATAGTTTAGATAATTGCTTCAAAAATAGAAACAATAACAACACTTAATATGTTGAAGTATACGCCCGGGAACTACTGCATAAATTAAGAAACTCCAGGTTTGCTTTCACTTTGGTGCAAAGTAAAAATTTTGAAATTGAGGTTTATTTGTAATAGCTCCGATCTTGTCTGACAGTTAAGAGTTTTTTTAGGCATTTTGATTCTTGGAATAATTCTGATTTAGGG
>NZ_JBSYGH010000014.1:0-83273 GCF_054121495.1 Salegentibacter haimaensis | reverse complement strand
AGCTTTCATACCATGAAAATAATACTATCCTGAATTATTTCCAATAAAAAAGAGACTGCCTTTTCAGACAGCCTCTTCATTTTGTTGGCCTACTAGGGCTTCCCGATGTTCCGCTGCGCTACAATCGGGACAGGCTTCTCGCCCAAAACAATATTCCCTGAAACAAAAAAACCGAACTCTTTTCAGAATTCGGTTTTCATTTTGTTGGCCTACTAGGGCTCGAACCTAGACTCTTCTGGACCAAAACCAGACGTGTTGCCAGTTACACCATAGGCCATTGCTGTAATGCGGATGCAAATTTAAAACAAAACTTAGTTTACGCAAACTTTTTAGAAAAATTTCCCCACTTTTTTTCGGTCCGGCCTTTTCCAGGAATAATTCGAAATTGTAAAGAGCGTTTATTCTGCAGATTTTCAGTTCATTCCCCAATTCAAGGAATTAGTCGCCGGCAGGCGGCTTTCCCGTTTTTATTCTTAAATTCGCCACAAAAGTTTCAAGCTCACCGAATAATGACAGAATTCAGCTTCAGCAAATGGAATAAAATACTGGGATGGCTGGTATTTTTAATCGCTCTTACAACTTACAGTCTAACCTTAGAACCTACTGCCAGCTTTTGGGATGCCGGTGAATATATCTCTACCTCGGCCAACCTGGAAGTAGGACACCCGCCCGGAGCTCCTTTCTATCAAATGGCCGGTGCTTTCTTTTCAATGTTCGCGCAAGATAATAGCCAAATCGCTTTAATGGTGAATTTTATGTCTGGTCTGGCCAGTGCTTTTGCCATTTTATTTATGTTCTGGTCTATTAGCTTATTGGTCTTAAAAATTGCAGGGCCTGCTGAAACTTTAAAACCGTCCCGAAAAATTGCTGTCCTGGGGAGTGCAGCTGTAGGTGCTCTGGCTTTTACCTTTACCGATAGTTTCTGGTTTAGTGCAGTTGAAGCCGAAGTTTACGCGATGGCAGCCTGTATAATGGCACTTATGTTTTACCTGGGGTTATTATGGGAAAGAGATATGTTCACCCCCAGAGGAAACCGCTGGTTCGTACTAATTTGTCTGGTCATCGGTTTGTCTTTTGGAGTGCATTTTATGGGACTTTTGACTATTCCTGCAATTGGATTTCTGTATTTTTTCAAGCATTATAAAAATATAACGATAAAGAATTTTATCATAGCCAATGTGGTGGTGGTAGCCGTATTGATGTTCATTTTTAAACTCCTCCTACCCTACACCCTCAGCTTTTTTGCAGCTTCTGAATTGTTCTTCACCAACAGCCTGGGAATGCCCTTTAATACAGGAACCATAATCGCATTTTTGCTTATCGTGGCAGGCTTTTATTTTGGTCTAAACTATACCAGAAAAAAACAATTTATTCAGCTAAACACCCTGCTTTTGGGTATCCTGTTTATCCTAATTGGTTTTTCCAGTTGGATTATGCTTCCCATAAGGGCTAATGCTCCCACTGTGATCAATGAAAACAGCCCTGATAATGCGCGGGAATTGCTGGCATATTACAACAGGGAACAATATGGCGAGAGCCACCTGTTTTTCGGGCCTCAATTTTCTGAAATGTATGCCGGCCTGGATCCGGATAATCCTTATAAGGACGATAAACCAAAATATGAAAAGGACAGGGAAGCCGGAAAATATATTATTGTAAACGACTATAAAAACGCCAAGCAGAATCTTGACGATCGCCATAAGACCTTTCTTCCAAGAATGTGGAGCTCAGAAC
Organism: Salegentibacter haimaensis; assembly: GCF_054121495.1. NCBI lineage: Bacteria > Pseudomonadati > Bacteroidota > Flavobacteriia > Flavobacteriales > Flavobacteriaceae > Salegentibacter > Salegentibacter haimaensis. The sequence goes on along the minus strand of NZ_JBSYGH010000014.1, from coordinate 81,539 downwards.
ATGCGGTTAATTATATGGAATTTACCGGCCCTCTGGATTTCAGGGTAAAACCCGAATATCAGGGCGAAGAGCAATTGATGGCGGCCATCAATGAATTCAAAAATGAATATTCCCGGGGCGCTTTAGATAATGATGATTACCATAATTTCCTTAGGCAATTCAGTGACTATATAATCGTTGAAAAACCCTCGGCTGCCTCGAATTTCGCTTATTTACTGGAATACCAGATAGGCTATATGTACTGGCGCTATTTTATGTGGAATTTTGTAGGTCGGCAGGATGATAACCAGGGGAAATATTCCGATTTGCACGGCAACTGGCTTAGCGGAATTGACTTTATAGATGAAATGCGTTTGGGGCCTCAGGATAATTTGCCTTCAGATATGAAAAACAATAAGGCCAGAAATACGTATTATTTTCTGCCTTTGATACTTGGCCTAATAGGCCTGGTTTTTCACTTCAAAAAAGACAAACAAAATTTCTGGGTATTGCTGGTCTTTTTCCTGTTTACCGGGATCGCCCTGAAAATTTACCTTAACGAAAGACCTTTTGAACCTCGTGAACGGGATTATGCCCTGGTAGGTTCCTTCTATGTCTTTGCGATGTGGATTGGTGTAGGTGTTTACGCCCTTTATGACTGGCTTAAAGAATACCTGCAGCCAAAAATCGTTGCTCCTTTGGTTACTGCAGTTTCCTTACTCGCGGTGCCGGTATTAATGGCTTCAGAAAACTGGGATGACCACGACAGGTCGGGAAGAAATTCTGCCCTGGTAATGGCTAAAATGTACCTGGATTCGGTAGACCCCAACGGAATAATCTTCACCATTGGTGATAACGACACCTTTGCGCTTTGGTATGCCCAGCAAATAGAACGCTACCGAACCGATGTTAGGGTGATCAACACCAGCCTTTTTGCGACCGACTGGTATATAGACCAAATGAAGCAAAAGGCCTTCGACAGCGACCCGATTCCGTCGCAATTTGAAAACAAGGACTATAACGGAAAAAACGATGCCGTGTTTTTAAGGGAAATTACCCGCGATACCCTGCCTATTAAAACCTGGCTTAATTTTATTCAAAACGATGATGCCCGTACCAAAGCCGAGCTGCAAAGCGGGCAAATGATCAACACCTTCCCTTCCAGATATGTAAGAATCCCGGTAGATAAGGAGGTAGTTCTGGAGAAAGGAATTGTAGATCGAAAATTCTCAGACCAGATCGTAGATGAGATAAACCTGGAAATTGGAACCCAGGTTCTTTACAAAAACAGGCTGCTAATGCTCGATATTATCGCTAATAATAATTGGGAAAGGCCTATTTATTTCACTGGCGGCAGTTTTGGCGATGATGATTACCTGTGGATGAAAGATTATCTGAAAATGGAAGGAATTGCCTATAAACTGGTGCCGATTAAAACCCCGGTAGACCCAAGAAATCCATTTGATATGGGCTTTGTAGATACCGACAAGATGTACGACATTGCGATGAATTGGGACTGGGGAACTATGGGCAGCGACGATATTTACCACGATCCTGAAACCCGCAAAAATGCCATCACCTACCGAAGCAATCTCGCAAGGCTGGCCGAAAATCTCATCAATGAAAGAGATACGGTTAGAGCTCGTGAAATTCTCGATCTGGGGATGAAACATATGCCGGTTGAGCATTATGGCTACTATACTTTATTGGAGCCTTTCATTAGCGGCTATTATGAGGTAGGTGATAAAAGCAAAGCCAGAGAAATCTGGAAACAGGTTGCCGGTAAGTACCAGGAAAGACTGCAATATTTTGCTTCCTGGGAACTTGATCGTCAATATCGTTATGCTGAAGAAATCATCTCTGATGTGCGTCGTTACCGCGGCCTTATAGATCTTTTAATGATCTACCAGGACGAAGAATTGGTGAAATCTGAAATCGATGAATACAACCGCCATTTGAGATTGTTCAGGCATTTTTATGGCGAAGAGGAAGAGCTGGAAGAAGAAGACCTGGAAACCCCTGAAGTTCCCGAAGAAATGTTCGATGAACAACTGAGCCGCGAACTCAATCCCGGAGCAGCGCAACCTATAGAAATAGACACCAACCTTTAATATTAAAGCGACTGTCTAAAAAATATAAAAAATGCCAATTTGAGCGGAGTCGAGAAACAATTCGAGCAGGTTTTCCCGTAAGAACCCCATTTCGACTGCGCTCAATGTGACAAACTTGTATTCCAGATCTATTTGACAGCATTTTATGATATGTCTGCATACCTGCACAAATATCCGGCGATTCTTAAGAGGTTTTATCCGCGAAGATTGAGCAAAATTGGGTCTGGTAGAACGATTTTTTTAAGTTTCGACGACGGCCCCATTCCAGAAGTCACCCCCTGGGTTCTGGATTTACTTGCAGAATACCAGGCAAAAGCCAGCTTTTTTTGCATAGGGGAAAATGTGCAAAAACATCCTGAGATTTTTAGCCGAATTTTGAAGGAAGGGCATAGCATAGGGAATCATAGTTTCAATCATTTAAATGGCTGGAAAACCAAAACTTCAACATATCTGGAAAACATCGAGTTGGCTGAAAAAGAGTTTCAAAAGTTTCCCGAATTCGATAATGATAAACTTTTTCGACCTCCCTACGGAAAGATTAAAAACTCCCAGGCTAAAGCATTGGAAAGATTAGGCTACAAAATTGTAATGTGGGATGTGATAAGCGGAGATTTTGACCAAAAAATTTCAGGAGAAAAATGTTGGCAGATTTTAGTAAAATATACTGAAGGTGGAAGCATTGTAGTTTTTCACGATAGTCTTAAGGCTGAGAAAAACTTAAGATACTGCCTTCCTAAATTCCTGAAGCATTTCGCTGAAAAAGGATTTGATTTTAGAAAGATCTAAACATATTCCTTGAGAATCCCAATTAGAGTCGCTGCATCCTGCTCCCCGCTTTGCCTCCATTTCATCTCCCCGGCTTTGTAGATCATAAGAGTTGGAACTCCTTTAACTCTAAGAGCTTCGGCGAGTTTTTCGTTCTTCTGAATATCGATTTTGATCACTTTTGCCTGGTCTCCCATCGTGGCAGCGACATCCCGAAGCACCGGATTCATCGCGGTTGAAGCCGAATTCCCTTCAGCAAAAAAGTCCAGCAAAACCGGAATTTTTAAATCGATCAATTCACCAAATTTAGACATATGGCTATTAAATTTAGTTGTTAGCACTGCTTTTAAAGACCGGGACTCTCAAATATAGCAAATTCTGGGTTTATGCAGGTTTTGGTCCTCTTTTGAGTTCAATCACCGAAATCTCAGGCCAAATTCCAACCCGCCCGGGAAATGCCAGGTATCCAAAGCCGCGGTTTACATTGATATAACGGCCAAATTCCTCATAAATTCCCGCCCAATTCTCATAACGGTACTGCACGGGGCTCCAACGAAACCATCCGGGAATTTCGATACCAAACTGCATCCCGTGGGTATGACCGCTCAAAGTAAGCTGGTAATTGTTTTCGTGTTCTTTGACCACCTGCTCCCAGTGGGAAGGGTCATGACTTAATAAAACTTTAAAATCCTTTTGGTGAAGGTTTTTTCCGGCTGCTTCGAGATCACCGGCTTTTTTGAAGCCACCTTTACCCCAGTTTTCAACCCCTACCAGGGCGATTTTTTCACCGTTTTTTTCGATAAACCGGTGCTCGTTTAAGAGCAAATTCCAGCCCATATCCCTGTGCACCTGCTTTAAATTTTCAAGGTTTTCATTTTTTTCGGCTGCTGAATTCCACTGCACATAGTCGCCATAATCGTGATTTCCTAAAACCGAAAACACCCCATCTTTGGCCTTTAAACCCGAAAACATTTCTGTCCAGCCATCCATTTCTGAAGCCTTATTATTTACCAGATCCCCGGTAAAAACAATGAGATCGCTTTTTTGCTCGTTGAGCAAATCTATACCGTACTGAATTTTTTTAGCGTTATCAAAACTTCCGCTATGCACATCGCTAATCTGACTAATCTGGTATCCATCAAAAGCTTCAGGTAAATCATCGAAATAGAGTTTATATCTCAAAACCCTGAAATTATACCTCCCCTGGTACATTCCGTAGAGAACAGAAGCAAAAGGAATTGCGGCAATACCCAAAGCCAGGGTCGCAATAAATTTTCTTCTGGAAGGAAGAGAAAAGTTATCTTCAGAAGTTATTCTTTGAAAAGTTCCGGCGCTAAGTCGAAACAGGTCTTCGCCTAACATAAAAATGCTTAAGAAAAGTTTCGCCAATAGCATAGCTAATAATATTCCGAAGGCATAGCCACGCCCTCCCGAAAGCACGCTGCCTTCCATTGGTTGCATCCATTGATAAATGAAATTCCCCAAAACCGCGATCGAAATCAGGATATAGATTCCCATCACCCAATAACTTTTACTAAATAATCTGAATGCCTGCCAGGCGTAGATATCGATAAGGAGATAAATTGCAATTAAAATAAACCAACGCATGTAGTACAGCCTTTTTTTTTGCGAAGATAGGTTGAAAGCAGACTGCTACCCAGCCTTTTAAATTAATTTAACGGCAGTTCAACAGCTTTAGCTCTTTATGAATGTAATCTGTCACTTCAACAAGCTGGCTTTTTCGCGAGCCTGCAGGTGCAAGTATGATTTTATCTTTGTAGTTTTGAGTTTCCTGAACTATTTTTAAAAACCCGTCTATGTCTGCTCAAAAACGCCTTTTTCTGGTCGATGCTTATGCCCTCATCTTTAGAGGTTACTATGCTTTTATTAAAAATCCGCGTATCAATTCAAAAGGTTTTGACACTTCGGCCATAATGGGGTTTATGAATTCTCTTTTCGACGTGATTCGAAGAGAAAAACCAGATCATTTGGCGGTTTGTTTTGATAAGGATGGCAGTGAGGTACGCACCGAAATGTTCAGCGAATACAAGGCAAACCGGGATGCGACACCAGAGCCTATCAAAGACGGAATTCCGATAATTCAGGATATTTTAAAGGCAATGCACATTCCCGTGGTTGAACTGCCGGGCTGCGAAGCCGATGATGTAATTGGCACCCTGGCAAAACAAGCCGAGGCCGAAGGCTACCAGGTTTTTATGGTAACGCCCGACAAGGATTTTGCCCAATTGGTTTCTGAGAATATTTTTATGTACCGCCCGGCCAGGATGGGTAACGGAATTGAAATTTGGGGAATTCCAGAGGTTCAGAAGAAATTTGAGGTTGAAACTCCCGATCAGGTTATAGATTTCCTCGGAATGATGGGTGACGCGGTAGATAACATCCCCGGGCTACCAGGGGTTGGTGAAAAGACCGCCAAAAAATTTCTGAAGCAGTTTGGCAGTATGGAAGCCCTGCTGGAAAACACCGACCAATTAAAAGGTAAAATGCGTGAAAAAGTAGAAGCCCACGCCGAGCAGGGAATAATGTCTAAAAAACTCGCAGCTATACTCACCGATTGTGATGTGCGTTTTCACGCTGAGGATTACGAACTTTCTATGCCCGATTCTGAAAAGGTGCAAAAGATCTTTGAAGAACTCGAATTCAGAAGACTTAAGGATCAATTTCTAAAATTATTTAGCGGGGAAGAAACGGCTCCCCAAACCCAGGTCACCAATTCGCCCACCGCCAAAAAAGCAGCAAAAGAGGCCGGCGCAGGGCAGTTTTCACTTTTTGATGCCGGTGATGGTGAAAAGCCCAGGGAAATTTCAGAACGAAAGAATTTAAAAAATACGCCACATGTTTACCAGAGTTTGAATACTGCTTTTGCCAGGAAATTATTTCTGGAGAAATTGCTCAAACAAAAAAGCGTGTGTTTTGATACCGAAACCACCAGTTTAAATGCCTTGGAGGCAGAATTGGTGGGGATCGCTTTTTCCTGGGAAACCGGAAAAGGATATTATTTGGCATTTCCGGAAGACAGAAATGAGGCTCAGGAAATCATCGAAGATTTAAGACCATTTTTTGAATCGGAAAAAATTGAGAAAATTGGGCAAAACCTGAAGTATGATATCAAGGTGCTGGCCAAATATAAGGTGGAAGTGCAGGGGTCATTATTCGATACGATGATTGCGCATTATCTCATTAACCCCGATATGCGTCATAATATGGATGTGCTGGCCGAGACCTATTTGAATTATTCGCCTCAATCTATTACCGAACTAATTGGCAAAAAAGGCAAAAATCAAAAATCGATGCGGGATGTGGCTCTACCAGAACAAACCGAATATGCTGCTGAAGATGCCGATATCACCCTTCAGCTAAAACATTTTTTTGAAAAGGAATTAACCGAGGCCAACACCCGAAAACTTTTTGATGAGATTGAAATTCCGCTTGTGAAAGTACTGGCGGCGATGGAGCTGGAAGGCATTAACCTGGACCGGGAATATTTGAAAAAACTTTCTGAAGCTTTAGAGCGGGATATCAAAGAGCTTGAAATTAATATTTACGAAGAGGCCGGAGAGAAATTTAAAATCAGTTCCCCAAAGCAACTTGGAGTTGTTTTATTTGAAAAAATGGCCCTGGTGAAAAAACCAAAAAAGACAAAAACCGGCCAATATTCTACCAGTGAAGATGTATTATCTGTGCTGGCTAAAGATCACCGAATTATTCAATATGTGTTGGATTATCGTGGCCTTGTGAAGCTTCAAAACACCTACGTAGACGCGCTGCCCAACCAAATAGAAAAAACCACGGGAAGGGTGCATACCGATTATGTACAAACCATTGCCGCTACGGGAAGACTAAGTTCCAATAACCCAAACCTTCAAAATATCCCCATTCGCACCGAACGCGGCAGAGAGGTGAGAAAAGCTTTTATTCCGCGGGATGAAGATCATATCATTTTGGCTGCCGATTACTCGCAAATAGAACTGCGCATCATCGCGGCATTGAGCGGAGAAGAAAATATGATAAAAGCTTTTAAGGAGGGGCAGGACATTCACGCCAGTACCGCAGCTAAAGTTTTCGGGGTTTCCCTGGAAGAGGTAGACAGGGAACAAAGAAGCAATGCAAAAACCGTGAATTTTGGAATTATTTACGGGGTTTCAGCATTTGGGCTAAGCAATCAAACTAATCTCTCAAGACAGGAAGCCAAAGAATTAATTGACACCTATTATAAGACCTATCCGAAATTAAGGGATTATATACACGACCAGGTAGAATTCGCCCGGGAACATGGATATGTGCAAACCATTTTAGGCCGAAGAAGATATTTAAAAGACATAAACTCTCAAAACGCAGTAGTTCGTGGCGCCGCCGAGCGCAACGCGGTAAATGCACCTATACAGGGAAGTGCAGCCGATATCATTAAGCTGGCGATGATCAATATTCAGAAGAAGTTACAGGAGGAAAAATATAAGTCGAAGATGTTGCTTCAGGTACACGATGAACTGGTTTTCGACGCGCATAAAGACGAATTAGAGAATCTCAGGGAAATGATAAAGTCTGAAATGGAAAACGCCTATAAACTGGAAGTGCCTTTAGATGTTGAAGTAGGCACGGGAAGTAACTGGTTGGAGGCGCATTAAATTGGGTGAATTTTAGTCTGACTCAAAGATACTCAACAAGTAATTAAGAGAAAAACCTCTTCAGGATGTAAAACAAAAATACCGTCCAGAGAAATCTGGACGGTATTCTTTTTATAAAACCATATTTAATTGTGAAATCTCGGTTATTTAATTTTGATCACCAGGTCCTATATTAGGATTCGCATCAATTTCAGCCTGAGGAATTTTAAAGATCCAGGAATCATTTATTGATGGTTTCTCCTGCCTGAATCCATCTTGATAAAGAATTTCAGATGCTCCAGAACCACCATTGGCAGAATGATCAATTCCTTCATCCCAACGTATTTTATCTGTATATAAAAAGCCTTCTCCATACAATTCCACACCTCGTTGAAACTTAATATGTTCCATCAATGCTTCCTGTGTACTAAAAACCGTTGGATCATACTCACTATCCCGGGCCTGGCCTAATGATCGTAAGGCATCCTGTGCAGCAGCAATATTACCCAGCATAGTTTCTGCTTCTGCTTCAATCAAATACATCTCAGATGAACGCATGTAAATAATATCGTCTGGGTCTATTGTGCCAGGATTTTGCTGCCTTAATTTGAAGTGCATATAGGGGTGTAAGTTATGCCCACTTGTCAATCCATAAGCATCTTTAATCTCAGTTACGGTAGCATCCCAAACGGCTCTATCTGTATAGTTTGGATCATTTTCAAATCCACCTTCTCCGTTTGCCGCTGAATTATTAGTATTTGGAGCATTAGCTAAAAATAGATCTTTCCGGTAATCGGAATCAGGAATTTGACTGTATAACCTTTTATCAATTATTTTAGGATTATTTCTATTGTGACTACCATTGAAGTCATTGCTGATTAAGTAAAAGTAAGAACGGAAAAAGGTTGTCTCTGTATCGATCACGTTACTACCCCAAATAACTTCGGGAAGCAAGGTTGTATTAAAACCTGATTTCCAATCGCTTTCGCTCATTAGCGGATAGTTTTGGCGTGCCATTTTAGCAGCATCAGCAGCTGTGCGCCAATCGCCACTATTTAATGCCGCCCGTGCCTTAAGACCATAGGCAACATCGATATTAAGTTGAGATTTAGCGTCTGCACTTCCGGTTGGTCTGGGGGTGGCATCCTCAAAATAGTCTATTGCAGTATTGAGATCAGATTTTATTTGATCATACACCTCCTGGACCGTTGATCTGGGAGCACTAGTAAAGGGCGCCTCAGAAGAATACAATAATGGCACCCCGGGATCTGTAGCCGGGTTACCAATTAAATACCCCTTGGCATAATGTTGTACCAATGAAAGATATGCATAGGCTCTGTATGTATATGCCTGCCCTATTATTTCTCTTAATCTTTCATCTTCGGGTATACTTCCATCTGTTGCTTTATTAATAATAGCATTAGAACTTGCAATAATATTATAACGATGGTACCATAATATCTCCGTCGTTAATGAAGTTTGATCTGTATGGGATATCCACCGGGTTTCATCCTGCCAACTTAAATTATTAGAAGCTGCCGTATGAATCACCCCTCCGGCAATATTATCACCTAGAGGTACCCAATAGTGTTCTCCTGCTCGGGCAGAATTTGCTCCCGGGAGGATAGTTTGAGATTGGGCATACATTCCACGATGCAACCCATTAAGTATAAGTGCCATATTTTCTGCCGTAGCCAGTGCATCAGCAGCTGAAATTGCATCTGTTGGCTTTGTATCCAGAAATTCTTCCGAACATGAAGTTATTGTAATTACGATTACAACTAACAACAATAATTTTATTTTCCTTAACATAATTATTAAGTTTAAATTTTTAATTCTTTTTTAAAATGCCGCATTAAACCCAAAAGAGACAATTCTTGCAGGGTTAAATGCGTTACCAGCAGGAGTTCCTGCTAAATTAAATTGAGGATTCAATCCATCTCTTTTACTTTTTAAGTATAAATTTTCTCCTACTACATAAATCCTTAAATTATCCAACCCTACTTGTTCTGCAGTTCTGGTATTGAAAGTATAGCCAAAATTTACATTTTTTAGGGACCAGAATGAGGCATCAGTCAGAAATCGGTCAGACTGGGTTCTTACCAGGTTGTTGTTACCACTTTCTAATCTTGGTACATCTGTAATATCACCGGGTTGACGCCACGCATTCAAAATATCTGGATGATAAGATCTACCGAAATTCCCACTATGCATCATTGCTGAATAACCATTATCCAGGATCTTCCCACCAATACCATACGTTACTAAAACATCCAAAGAAAATCCTTTGTAGCTAATGCTATTGGATATAGAGCCTAGAAGATCTGGTATTGAAGAATCTCCTGTATAGGCTCTCTCGGTTTCCTGCCAATCACTGGTAGTTTGATGAACACCATTCTCGTCAAGTACCGGAACACTATTGTTATCATCATCTAATTCATACATCAAAAACAACTGGTCTCCAGTAGCAGGATCAACTCCAGCAGTCCTTAATAAGAAGAAATCAAATCTTGACCTGCCTACATCCCATCTCTTTGAACCACTCACAAATGGATCTGGCAAAAAGGTTATTTCATTTTTAAATGTGGATGCCTGGAATGTAGTCCTCCAATTGAAATCTCCTTGACTTATCCAATTTGTTGTTAATCCAATTTCTAAACCTGAGTTATACATATCTCCAATATTTGCTGGAAAAGAATTTAATCCATTACTCAAGGCTATCGGAAGATCAAAAAGAAGGTCTGAAGAGTTCCTCCTATAGTATTCTATACTACCATCTAGAAACCTATCAAACAAAGTGAATTCAAGAGCAACATCAAAACTTTCTGATGTTTCCCATTGTAGGTCATCATTACCAATAGTACTCCATATAATAGCAGGACTACCAGCATTGGAAGTTAAACTATATCTGGGTTGCGACAGGAAAAAGTCTCCTAAGTCATCATTTCCAACTTCACCGTAAGATGCCCTGATCTTTAAATTATCTACAAAAGATACATTCTCCATGAAGTTTTCCTTGTCTATCCTCCAGGATGCTCCTACAGAATAGAAATTACCCCATCTCGCTTCGGAACTAAAAACGGAAGATCCATCTCTTCTGGCTGAAGCACTTATGTAATATTTATTATCAAAGTTATAATTCGCTCTTAAAAAATAACCCTCTAGTGTTTTGTTGGTGGTAGAACCCCCTAAACTTACAGGGGTGGCAAAGTTATCGAATTCAAAAATCCCTTCGGCAGTTTGTTCAATGGCCAAAGCACTCATACCCGAAAAGGTATTGTCAAAACTTTCATGACCTGCTGTAACTTCTATATTATGAATATTATTAAAGCTTTTGGTATAGGTTAATAGTTGATTGAAGTTTTCAACTTCTCTTCTAAATCTTGCTTCACTATACCTTCCGGTTGGCTGAGCATCTCCAATAATATTATTTTCGTACTCTTTTTGAAGACCTTCGTTGTAGTCTCTACCATAATTCAATCTAAGGTGAAGGCCATCCACTATTTTAAAATCTGTAAAGTATCTAAAGCCATAGGTGTTATCCCTGTTGCGCTCATCGTTTAAAAGAAGTTCTTGTAAGGCATGTCTACCCTGACTTATAGGTCTTGATCCCAGATTATATTCAGCAAAACCTTCTCCATTATCAAAAACCGGGCGGCCGGCAGCATCAACTATTATATTCCCCTGCCTATCATTTACGTACACCGGATATATAGAACCTATATTTTTAGCAAACCCAAAAGGGTTAACAATACTTGATGTTCCAGCAGAGCTGGGACCTACGGATTCTGAAACAGTGATGTTAGCACTACCTCCCATTTTAATCCAATCATTAACATCGAATTCGGCATTCAAACGAGCTGTTAAACGGTCGAACTTAGTATTGACAATAAATCCTTCTTCCTCAAGATAAGAAGTAGAAAAGAAAATGCTATGATTTTCACCACCACCCGAAACACTTACGTTATAGTTTTGTCGAACACCTGTTCTCTGCATGGCATCATACCAGTCCAGGCTTTTATAGATCAAATTTGCATTGGGGTTTAATTGACCATTCGTACCCACGATTTCATCGTTTGGCACATCAAAAGGATTATACCCCAAGCTATTGAAAATATTTGCTGATGCAAAGGCAGGGTCACCTCCCCCCGCGTTGGAATTCTTTAAGGCTTCCCACATTGTCTCATAATATTGACCAGGCGTAAGTTCATCATAAAATGGAATACCAGCATCAACAACACCGATTTGCGCTGAAGCATTCACCCTTATATCTCCTTTTGAACCGCTTTTAGTTGTAATTAAAACAACTCCATTAGCAGCTCTGGAGCCATATAAAGATGTTGACGCCGCATCTTTAAGAATCGTAAATGATTTTATATCTTCCTGATTTATTGTATTTAAAGCACCTTCATATTGGATTCCATCCACTATAAACAATGGACTTGTATTCCCGGTAAGAGTACCAACACCCCGTATTACAATACTTGGGGATGAACCTGGTTGTCCAGATCCAGAAGTAAATTGCACACCGGTTGCGTTACCTTCGATAGCTGCAATTGGTGAGGTTACATTTCTTTTTGCTAATTCAGCCTCTCCAATAACGCTGGCAGATCCTGTAAAAGCTTCCTTTGTAGAAGTACCATAAGCAGTTACGATGACTTCCTCAAGACTAGCTGAATCCTCGCTAAGAGTTACATTAATTGTACTTGAATCACCTACAGTAACCTGGGCTGTCTGCATTCCTATAAAAGAAAACACCAAAACATCGCCTTGCCTGGCCTCTATAGAAAATTGTCCCTCAAAATCGGTTTGTGTACCCGTATTTGACCCCTGAATCAAAACGTTGACGCCGGGAAGAGCCAAACCGTTGTCATCGGTAACGGTACCCGTAATTGTAGCTTCCTGTGCACTCGAAATTCCGAATATGAACAGAAAAATAATTAGTAATTTTTTTTTCATAGAATAATAATTTGGGTTAGTATTACGTTAAGGCAATAATATAAAAATTTAAACAGAAATTAGCATTTCTATAACATTTTTCACATAAATCAAATTATTTGATACATTTTAAATCTATATTTCATCAGATATATATTATTTAAGTAATATCAACAACTACATTTAAACAAGTAAATTGTTAAAACAGAATTTAAAGTCCAAAATCACTTCTAGTGTGTAATGGAGTTTTTCCAGAAACCCATAAAAAAGGCCGCCTTTTCAGACAGCCTTCTTTAACTAATATCAAATTTTGGTTTACTGAACCCGGCTATACTCCAAATAAAGAATACGAACATCTTTTGCCACGCTTTCTTCCTGGTTATCTACATACTCGTCTGATTCGAATTTGGAAATTTCAAAAGCGAAAGTATCTCCATTAAAATCCAGATTCTTATTATGAGTATAAGATTGTCCATTTATAGTAAGGGTAAGCATCAAAACATTCTCATCTTTTAAATCCCAGGTTCCAAAATCCTGCCGGTCAGTACCACAAGTAAATTCATCCTGGTTTTCACCAGAGTTAAAATCAAGACGGCCGTTTATAGTAGAAAAACTACCGTCGTTATTAAATACAGCATTCATACGATCAAAACACGAAGCTTCATCCAGTAAATTAAAACTGGCAACGCCATCATTATTCAAATCTACGGGATCGTCGGCGATCATCCCGGTAAGTTCCCATTCTCCTTCCAGTTCGCTTTTTGTTACAGTAAGATTGGTTTGCTGAATCTCGGCTGAAGCCTCAATAGATTCGGCCTCACACGAAGTTAAAAACAATGTGATTAGGAGCACAAAAACCAAACCTTGAAAATTCATAAATTTCTTCATAGCATTAGGGGGTGTTTCTTTTTCGGCAACAAACTTAAGGAAACTTTAAGGGTATTTATAAAACTTTTAACACAAAAATTACCTTTAAACGTTGGTTACGTGCTTTTTATCGATAGTAAAGATTTCAGATGGTAGGATTGCGGCTTGATTCAAGACATTTTTTGAGAGAAAATAGAATTCAGGATTAATGCTATGGAAATAAGCTGAAAATGAGAGAATTCAGGCAAAATAAATTAATGAAGCTCTTGTTTGCTATATGAATTTATAATTGTACATTTGCAGCCCGATTTCCAGACATGCATGTGTTTAGGAAGGGGAATGGAATGTTTAATAACAAGTAAAATTATTTAGTGTGGACACATTAAGTTACAAAACAGTATCGGCCAACAAGGCTACGGTAACCAAAGAATGGTTACACGTTGATGCTGAAGGACAAACTCTGGGTCGACTTGCATCTAACGTAGCCAGGCTACTAAGAGGTAAGCACAAGCCCAACTTCACCCCACACGTTGATTGCGGAGATAACGTAATTGTTACCAACGCTGAAAAGATCAACTTAACCGGAAAAAAATGGGATGCGAAAGAATACATTCGCCACACCGGTTATCCAGGGGGACAAAGAAGTCTAACAGCTGCAGAGCTTATGAGCAAAGCCCCTGAAAAGGTGATTGAAAAAGCTGTAAAAGGAATGCTTCCAAAGAACAAATTAGGAGCTGACCTCTTTAGAAATTTAAAGGTTTATGCTGGCGCCGAGCACGAGCAGGAAGCCCAGAAACCTAAAACTATTAACCTAAACGATCTTAAGTAATGGAGGTTATTCACAAAATTGGTCGTAGAAAAACGGCTGTTGCACGTGTTTACGTTTCCGAAGGAAGCGGAAACTTCACCGTGAACAAAAAAGATCTTAACGATTACTTTACTACAGGTCCACTTCTTTACAAAGTGAACCAGGCTCTTAACCTTACCGGAAACGACAAAAACTTCGACATTAAAGCTAATGTATACGGAGGTGGAATCACCGGGCAGGCCGAAGCTATTCGCCTTGCACTATCCAGAGCTATGGTAGAGTTAGATGCTGAAAACAGAAGCATTCTTAAGCCAGAAGGATTACTTACCAGAGACCCACGTATGGTGGAGCGTAAGAAATTCGGTCAGAAGAAAGCCCGTAAGAAATTTCAGTTCTCTAAACGTTAATTATTGGGATTTTTTCCCGAATGTTCATTTATTATTAAAAGAATTTTGTTGTTATCCCAGGTTAAATTGGGAGTTAGTTTAGCATCTAAACAGGTGAGGCCGTATTTTTTTTAAAAAATAGCCACTCATTTGTTGCTATCTCAACAGAAAGTAAACTATTACAAAAATGGCAAACAAAGTAGAAGTAAAAGAATTACTTGATGCAGGTGTACATTTTGGACACCTTACAAGAAGATGGAATCCAAATATGGCTCCTTACATTTATATGGAGCGTAACGGCATTCACATCATCAACTTATATAAAAGTGCTGCTAAAATGCAGGAAGCCGGTGAGGCCCTTGCAAAAATCGCAGCCAGTGGTAGAAAAATCCTTTTCGTAGCTACCAAAAAACAGGCGAAGGAGATCGTTGCCGAACAGGCAGAGAAAGCCAATATGCCATACATTACCGAGCGTTGGCCCGGTGGTATGCTTACCAACTTCGTAACCATTCGTAAAGCTGTTAAGAAAATGGCTTCTATCGACCGAATGAAAAAAGATGGTACTTTCAAC
The DNA here is from genome assembly GCF_054121495.1 of Salegentibacter haimaensis. Lineage (NCBI taxonomy): Bacteria > Pseudomonadati > Bacteroidota > Flavobacteriia > Flavobacteriales > Flavobacteriaceae > Salegentibacter > Salegentibacter haimaensis. Next base: position 66,489 of record NZ_JBSYGH010000014.1, on the reverse strand, counting down.
ACCCTTTCTAAAAAAGAACGTCTACAGGTAGACCGTCTTCGTGCCAAGCTTGAGAAAAACCTTGGATCTATTTCAGATATGAGCCGCCTTCCAGGTGCTCTGTTTATTGTAGATATCACCCGCGAGCATATCGCCGTGAAAGAAGCTCAGAAATTAAACATTCCAATTTTTGCAATGGTAGATACCAACTCCGATCCACGTGAGGTAGACTACGTAATTCCTGCAAACGATGATGCTTCTAAATCTATCAATAAGGTTGTTTCTTATGTAGCCGATTCTATCGTTGAAGGTCTTTCTGAAAGAAAAGCCGGTAAAGAAGAGAAAAAAGCTAAGGAAGAAAAAGAAGACAAAGAGCCAAAAGCTAAAAAATCAGCTGTGAAAGCTGAAAAAGCCGAAGTTCCTTCTACCGATGCTGAAGACAAAAAGGCAATGAAAGAAGCCAAAAAAGATGTGAAGCTGGAATCTAAAAGCGAAACTTTAGATAAAGCCAAAGCCTCTAACGAAGAAGAATAAAAACATATTTTTATAACTCAAAAAGTCGTTTGGTTTCTTCATTTTAATGATTTCTAAACGACTTTTTACTTTTTAAAAACGCATTATTATGGCCAAGATAACTGCCGCAGAAGTAAATAAACTTAGAAAAGCTACCGGTGCCGGTATGATGGACTGTAAAAAAGCTTTGGTTGAAACCGATGGAGATTTCGACAAAGCCATTGAAGTTCTACGTAAAAAAGGTCAGAAAGTAGCTGCAAAAAGAGCCGATCGTGACTCTGCTGAAGGTGCTGCAATCGCGAAAACCAATGCCGATAACACCAAAGGTGTGGTAATCTCTCTAAACTGTGAGACCGATTTCGTTGCAAAAAACGATGATTTCGTAAAACTGGCTAACGATTTCGCAGACCTGGCCCTTAACTTTTCTTCTAAAGAAGAGCTTCTTAAGGCCGATTACAAAGGAATCACTGTAGAAGAGAAACTTACCGAGCAAACTGGAGTAATCGGTGAAAAAATCGAGATCGGATCTTTCAAAACTCTTGAAGCTCCTTTCGTAGGTTCTTACATTCACGCCGGAAACAAGATCGCTGTAATCACCGGTCTTTCTAAAAATGCTGAAGGTGCTGAAGAAGCAGCCAAAAACGTTTCTATGCAGGCTGCAGCGATGAATCCTGTTGCTTTGAATGAAGAAGGTGTAGACCAGTCTACTATCGAGAAAGAAATAGAGATTGCTAAAGATCAACTTCGCCAGGAAGGAAAACCAGAAGCTATGCTTGATAACATTGCTAAAGGAAAAATCCAGCGATTCTTTAAAGACAACACCCTTGTAAATCAGGCTTATATCAAAGACAGCAAACAAAGCGTTGCAGACTACGTGAAAAGCGTAGACTCAGAGCTTGAAGTTGTAGGATTTGAAAGAGTTGCTTTAGGAGAGTAATTAAAATTTGTCATTTCCGGTCCCGATAGTTATCGCGACCGGAAATCCTAATAACTCAAAAACCGCTTCATTAATCTGGAGCGGTTTTTTTATAATTAATCATGTCAGAAAGCACCTTTAAATTCAAACAATTCAGCATAGAACAGGATCGCTGCGCGATGAAAATTGGCACCGACGGGGTTCTTCTGGGAGCCTGGGCTCCCCTAACCCATTCTCCTGAAAGTATTCTCGATATAGGTGCCGGCACAGGCCTCATCGCTTTAATGCTTGCACAGCGTTCAACAGCACCACTTATCGATGCCCTGGAAATAGATGAAGATGCCTATGAGCAGGCCGTCGAAAATTTTGAGCGTAGTGACTGGGGTGACCGATTATTTTGCTATCACGCTGCTTTCGATGAATTTGTTGAAGAAATGCAGGAGGAGGAAAAATATGAGCTTATAATTTCAAATCCGCCGTTTTATTCTGAAGATTATACTTCAGGGAATGTTCAAAGAAACACGGCAAGGTTTGCTGAAGCGCTTCCCTTTCAGGAATTACTGGAAGGAGTCTCTCGTTTGCTTTCTGAAAATGGAATCTTCAGCTGCATCATTCCTTTTAAAGAAGAAGAACAATTTCTGCAATTGGCTCAAGAGAGTAAATTATTTCCACAGAAGATTACGCGGGTACGAGGTACTGAAAATTCAGAAATAAAACGAAGTCTACTCAGTCTTGGTTTTCACAAAATTCAACCTAAAATCGATGACCTATTTCTGGAAATCTCCAGACATCAATACAGCCAAAAGTACCACGATTTGGTTGCTCCTTTTTATTTAAAACTATAAAAAACAGGAAATCTCACAAAGCTTTTCAGAATTAAGGGCAAAACCCGCAAGGGAAATTGCCAACTTGAAAAAGCTTGGTTACATTTGTGTATAAGCACTACACAAAACTTTCTCCGGTAATCGGAGCATAAACAACACACAAATGAAACCAGATCTATTCCAGGCTCCCGATTATTACAATCTCGACGAGCTTTTAACCGATGAACATAAAATGGTACGCGATGCTGCCAGAGAATGGGTAAAGCGTGAAGTTTCTCCTATAATTGAAGACGCAGCTCAAAAAGCCGAATTTCCAAAATCTATTATTGGCGGTTTAGCCGAAATTGGGGCCTTTGGGCCTTACATTCCTGAAGAATACGGCGGTGCAGGGCTCGACCAGATTTCCTACGGGCTCATTATGCAGGAGATTGAACGTGGCGATAGTGGGGTGCGCTCTACAGCCTCAGTCCAATCATCGCTGGTGATGTATCCAATTTTTAAGTACGGCACCGAGGAGCAGAAGAAAAAATTCCTTCCCAAACTGGCATCGGGAGAAATGATAGGCTGTTTCGGTCTTACCGAACCCGACTATGGTTCTAACCCAGGTGGGATGGTTACTAATTTCAAAGATAAGGGAGATCACTACTTATTAAATGGGGCAAAAATGTGGATTTCCAACGCCCCCTTTGCCGATATCGCCATAGTTTGGGCCAAAAATGAAGAAGGCCGAATTCACGGTCTTATTGTAGAACGCGGAATGGATGGCTTCTCCACACCCGAAACCCATAATAAATGGTCGCTTCGTGCCAGCGCCACCGGCGAGCTTATTTTTGACAATGTAAAAGTTCCTAAAGAAAATCTGATGCCTGAAAAATCGGGATTGGGAGCGCCATTGGGTTGTCTCGATTCTGCACGATACGGGATTGCCTGGGGCGCGATTGGAGCCGCGATGGACTGCTACGACACAGCCCTTCGTTACGCCAAGGAAAGAGTGCAATTCGACAAGCCAATCGCAGGAACCCAGCTTCAGCAAAAGAAATTGGCCGAAATGCTTACCGAAATCACCAAAGCCCAGTTAATGGCCTGGAGACTTGGAGTTTTACGCAATGAAGGAAAGGCGACTTCAGCTCAAATTTCTATGGCCAAAAGGAATAATGTAGAAATGGCGATTAATATAGCCCGGGAAGCCAGACAGGTTTTGGGCGGAATGGGAATTACCGGCGAATACAGCATCATGCGCCATATGATGAACCTGGAAAGCGTTATTACCTATGAAGGCACACACGATATTCACCTTTTAATTACAGGGATGGATATTACCGGGATTCCGGCTTTTTAAAAATTAAAACAAACCTCACAGGTTTTTAAAACCTGTGAGGTTGTTTCTAGTAGTTTACAATCAAGAATCTCCTAGCAGGTCAAAACAAGGGCAGCGTTTACAGCGTTTGCCCTTTTTATATTTTTCACAGCATTCAGATTTTAAAGCTTTGGGCTTTTTAGGGAAAACCCCTTCCACCCTCAAATAATCTTTAGATTCGCTTGAATAGAAAACCAGGATGTTACAATTCGGGATCATAGATTAATTTCTAGCTTCAAGATAAATTAAAAAGATAAAATTGAGCAGTTAAACAGTGCATAAATCGGGCCTTAGATTTCATATTTTGGACTACCGGCTTTATTTTTGCAAAAATGAAGCAGAAATTTATGATACATGAAATTCAGAAGGCGATTCAACCTCAGGTAGATCAACTTTTAAATCATCCGTTATATTCAAAAATTGAAGCTCCCGGGCAACTCCAAATATTTATGCAGCATCATGTGTTTGCAGTTTGGGATTTTATGTCTTTGCTCACTGCCTTACAGCAAAGATTCACCAAAACCACCAGCCCCTGGTTACCTGTGGGAGATCCTGAAATACGGTATTTAGTCAATGAAATTGTACTTGCCGAGGAAACCGACTTAAATTTCTACGGAAAGCATCAGAGCCATTTTGAAATGTACCTGGATGCGATGGAAGCAGCTGAGGCCAACCCCAGGATGATATCAGATTTTTTACTGCACGTGACTCACGGCACCGATATTTTTCTGGTCATCGCCGCCAGCAAAATTCCGGTAAGCATCAAACAATTTTTAAAGACCACCTTCGATGTAATTTCTGAAGGGAAAGCGCACAAAATCGCTGCCGCCTTCACCTTTGGCCGGGAAGGTTTAATTCCAGATATGTTCAGCAGCATAATTGGGCAGATACAACAAAAGTTTCCGGAAAAGGATCTTAAGCTTTTTAAATACTATTTCGACCGTCACATCGAACTCGATGCCGACGAGCACGGCCCTATGGCTTATAAAATGGTAGAAAACCTCTGCGGCAATGATTCAGAAAAATGGGAAAAAGTTAGAGAAACTGCTATTGGCGCCCTTAAAAGTCGAATAGAATTATGGGACGGGATCCAGGCTGAAATTGAAGAAAAAATCCCATTAGAAAACCGGTTGAGTTAGAACCCAACCGGCTTTTTTAAAAAATTGTTATTATAAAGATTAAGTCGACTCCGGAGCCATTTTCACCTCCAGGCCGTCCAGTTCATCTGTAATAGGAATCTGGCAGCTAAGCCTGCTGTTTTCTTCGACAAAAAAGGCCTGGTCAAGCATATCTTCTTCCTCATAGCTCTTTTCGGGCAACATATGTTCCAGGTTGAGCATATAACATTGACAGGAGGCGCACATTGCCATACCTCCACAAATCCCTATGGTTCCTTCAGGAGCTAATTCATAAGAGCGAATTACCTCCATAAGATTCATATTCATATCGGTAGGTGCATCCACCAAATGGGCTTCTCCTTCCCGATCTATGATGGTGATTTTAATATCAGACATATTTTTGTGTTTCCTGGCCTAAAGGCTAATTTATACTTTTAACTACTTCTCTTTTAGCTTCCTTCTTACTCCCGTCAAACCCACTAACTCCACTTACGGTAGTGTATTTCATCACATATTTTTTATCGGGATTAATGAGTTGATAAGCACTTTGGCACATAATGGCCGCTTCGTGAAATCCGCATAAAATAAGTTTCAATTTGCCCGGATAGGTGTTTACATCACCAATGGCATAAATACCGGGAATGTTGGTTTGGTAATCGTAAGAATTATTTACTTTAATCGCATTTTTCTCGATTTCCAGACCCCAGTCGGCTATTGGGCCAAGTTTAGGAGAAAGGCCAAATAGAGGAATAAAATAATCGGTTTCCTTAATTTCCTTTTCTGAAGCTTTAGCATTGTGTGAAATTACCACAGCCTCGAGGTTTTCGTCACCCTTAAGGTCAGTTACTTCAGCTTCAGTGATAAGGTTGATTTTGCCGATTTTTGAAAGCTCCTCTACCTTTTCTACGGAATCCAGCGCCCCACGAAAATCTTTTCTACGGTGTACCAGAGATACTTCAGAAGCAATTTCAGCAAGGAAAATAGCCCAATCTAAAGCTGAATCGCCGCCACCGGCAATAACTACCCGCTTATCCCGATAGACTTCGGGATCCCGAATAATATAAGCCACCCCTTTATCTTCAAAATCTTTAATATTTGCGATTGGGGGTTTTCGCGGTTCAAAACTACCCAATCCCCCGGCGATTACCACTACGGGAGCCTGGTGTTGGCTACCGCGACTGGTGGTCACGATAAAGCTTCCATCCTCCTGCTTTTCTATAGTTTCGGCACGTTCTCCCAGGGTGAAACCCGGCTCGAACGGCTTTATTTGCTCCATTAGATTATCTACAAGATCGCCGGCAAGCACTTCAGGAAAACCGGGAATATCGTAAATTGGTTTTTTGGGGTAGATCTCTGAACATTGTCCGCCGGGCTGTGGCAGGGCATCGATGAGATGGCATTTTAATTTTAACAGGCCGGCTTCAAAAACGGCAAACAAGCCCGTAGGGCCTGCGCCAATAATTAATATATCGGTTTTAATCATTCTTCTTTTTCAATTTTAGCAAGATAATTAGGCTTCAATATTGACTACCTGCTCGATTTGCGGAACATACTTTTTAATGGTCATTTCCACTCCCGATTTCAGGGTCATCTGGTTTACCGAGCAACCTACGCAGGCACCTTCCAGCTGAACTTTCACCAATTTATCGTCTTCTATAGAGACCAGGGAAATGTTACCCCCGTCGCTTTCTAAAAATGGACGAATCTCGGCCAAAGCTTTTTCTACGTTTAATTTTATTTCTTCGCTAGTCATAGTTTACTTTTTTACGGCGCTGCATCCGGCCATTGTAGTGATCTTGATCGCTTCGGTAGGTGGCAGACTTTGATTACGGTTAACGGTTTCCTGCACCACATTTCGGGTAATTTCCTCGAAGGCAGCCTCCAGTGGAGTTGCGGTTTGAAGCGCAGCAGGATGACCAATATCTCCAGATTCTCTTAGGCTTTGCACCAAGGGTATCTCTCCCAGGAAGGGAACCTGTAAATCTTCAGAAAGGTTTTTAGCTCCCTGTTTTCCGAAGATATAATATTTGTTTTCAGGAAGTTCCTCAGGCGTGAAATACGACATATTTTCTACGATTCCCAGCACAGGAACGTTTATACTTTCCTGCTGAAACATCGCCACTCCCTTTTTAGCGTCGGCAAGAGCCACATTTTGAGGGGTGCTCACCACCACAGCACCGGTAATGGGTAAGGATTGCATAATAGAAAGATGAATATCTCCTGTTCCCGGAGGAAGGTCTACCAGAAGAAAATCGAGTTCTCCCCAGGCAGCATCAAAAATCATTTGATTTAAAGCTTTCGCGGCCATAGGCCCTCTCCAGATTACAGCCTGATTTGGTTTGGTGAAAAATCCGATTGAAAGAATTTTCACCCCGTGATTCTCTACCGGCTTCATTTTAGATTTCCCGTCTACATTTACCGACAGCGGTCGCTCTGCAGCAACATCGAACATAATGGGAGCAGATGGACCGTAGATATCGGCATCTAAAAGACCCACATTAAAGCCCATTTTTGCAAGACTTACCGCAATGTTTGCAGTTACGGTAGATTTACCTACCCCTCCCTTCCCGGAGGCCACTGCAATTATATTTTTTATTCCCGGAATGGCTTTTCCTTTGATTTCAGGCTTTTTATCGGGAGCTTCAACCTTTATATTCACCTTTACCTTAGCTTCTTTAGAAACTTTTTCCTGAATGGTTTTAATCACATCGGCTTCAGCCCTTTTTTTAATATGCAGTGCGGGGGTGCTTAATAACAAGTCTACCACAACCTCATCGCCAAAAACCATCACGTTTTGAACCTGCCCGCTCTCTACTATATTTTTGCCTTCTCCGGCTACCGAAATGCTTTCAAGAGATTTCAGTATTTCCTTCCTATCTAATTTCATTAAGTATATGTTTTGGGGCTATTGATTTATATTCAGTTTATAAAATTCCCCGAACTTCAATAGTACCGGGCAATTTCACTAGAAATCAACAGCTTATATAGATCGATTCTAAATGCAAATATAGGAGTAAAAGCCAAGAAAACGAACATTTTAGGCTTATTTGCTTTATTGCCGTATAAACAAGCCTGATGGATTAAAATATTGGGGTTTCCCGGGACGAATCTGTTGATTAATTGAGCAATTCTTTAAGAAAAGCCAACCGGAAGAGCTTCTGCGAAAAGTTTAAAATAAGAGTTTAGAGAGTAAATTTTATTCAGATTTTAGAGGGTCCCAAAAGACAGCCTCAAAATTCTGAATCTGGTCGTCCTTTACTGACACCCCTTCGGCTTCAAGAAGATTTTTCATCGCATTACTATCGCCAAAATGACTTTTCCCGGTTAATAAACCCTTGCGGTTAACTACCCTATGAGCCGGGACGTCTTCTATTTGATGTGAAGCATTCATCGCCCAACCCACCATTCTTGCACTCTGAGGCGACCCAATAGCACGGGCAATAGCGCCATAACTGCTTACCCGGCCTTGTGGAATTTTACGAACCAGGGCATAGACTTTTTCAAAGAAATTTTCTTCAGCAGGCATTAGAGATTGTAGATTCTAATTATGGTAATAATGACAAGCACCAGCATTAAAATCGCCATAAAATAATTGGAATATCTCGCGAATTTTTCAGCTTTCTCTTCAATACTCACAAATGAAAGCACATAAAAATAAAGGGTGGTAAAGCTTCCCATACTGGCTGCCAGCACAAATGCAATAATTAATGACCAATCGTACTCCACTCCCACGCCTACATTCATCGCCCCGGCCAGAGCCACAAAAAACGGAATAGGAAAAACATTTAAACCGGCTACCAGCATTCCTTTAAATATACTATTGGCATTGGCCCGCCTGGAGCTGTTAGGCAAACCTTTTTTCCTTTTTGCCATTATAAAAAAATACACCCCTAAAAGTGTGAAGACCACCAGGCCTGCTCTTAACAGGATATTTTGCACATAAGTATTACCGAAAATATACTTGGCCAGAAGAACCGCGATTAAGGCCTGAAGAAATACTACAATGGTGGCTCCAAGGGCTACGTAAAGGCCATTCTTTTTGCCTTTCTCAACACAGGTTTTAGCAACCGTCATATTTACCAATCCCGGAGGGATAACCCCGATAAGGGCGGCAAAATATGTTATTAAAAAGAGTTTGGTTTCCTGCAAAAGCCCTTATTTAATCTTAAACTGAATATAGGTGATTGGTTTCCCCTGCTCAAGATACTGTTTTTCATAGAAAGTTTGAATTTCCCGCACTTCTTTTGGAGAATATTCATTTTTATAAATATCGTGATGGGCATATAAGATCTCCTGTCCCTGCCCGTGCAGAAGTCCAAGAGTGTAACCGTGCATAAATTCACTGTCGGTTTTAAGATTTATCAGGCCACCGGGTTTGAGAATGTTCTTATATTTCTTAAGAAATTCGGCATTGGTGAGCCGGTGTTTGGTGCGCTTATATTTGATTTGAGGATCGGGAAAAGTAATCCAGATTTCATCTATTTCGCCTTCAGCAAAAATTCTGTCGATCAATTCTATTTGGGTGCGTACAAAGGCCACATTATTTAAGCCTTCTTCAATTGCGGTTTTAGCCCCTCTCCAAAATCGGGCACCTTTAATATCTACTCCAATAAAATTTTTATCCGGAAAATATTTCGAAAGCCCTATGCTGTATTCGCCTTTTCCGCAGCCGAGTTCGAGAACGATTGGCTGTTCATTTTTAAAAAAATTGCTGTTCCATTTCCCTTTAAGCTCGAATTGGTCTTTTTCCAGGGTTTCCCGTGAAGGTTGAATCACATTTTCAAAGCTTTCGTTCTCTTTAAAGCGTTTTAATTTATTTTTACTTCCCACTGGCTATTTAAAATTTTGGTAAAATTAAGGAAATTAGCCAAGAGGCGCCTAAATTTATAATGATATGGCCCGAAAAAGAATTCTTGTTGCTGCTTTAAACTGGGGTCTTGGTCACGCGAGTCGCTGTATCCCAATTATAAGAGCGCTGGAGACCGAGGGTTTTGAACCCATTCTTGCCAGCGATGGAGCTGCTTTAAAGTTATTGCAACTGGAGTTTCCCGAGCTAACCTCAATTGAGTTGCCCAGTTATAATATCTCATACTCAAAACAGGGAGGCCTGCTGAAATGGAAAATTATTCTCAATTCTCCACGCATTCTAAAAGCTATTTTAGCTGAAAAACGACTTTGCCGGGACCTGGTTAAAAAATATAATTTAAAAGGAATAATTTCAGACAATCGTCTGGGAGTTAGGGCAAGTGGAGTTCCTTCGGTATTTCTAACGCATCAGTTAAATGTACTTTCGGGGAACACCACCAAACTAAGCAGCATTATTCATCAAAAATACATTTCGAAATTTGATGAATGCTGGGTCCCCGATTTTCCAGGAGAAAAAAACTTAAGCGGCAGACTAGGGCACCCCAAGTTAAGCCCGAATAATGTGAAATATATCGGACCCCTTAGCAGGTTCAGGAAAACAGGATTTCCGAAGAAATATGAAATTTTGGTGTTGCTCTCTGGCCCCGAACCTCAGCGAAGCATCCTGGAAGAGTTGCTGCTGAAGGAATTTATTGAATATGAAAAAACCTGCCTTTTTGTGCGCGGAAGTTTTTCAGCTTTTGATTCCGCAGAAAAATATAGAAACCCGAATTTGGAAATCATCGATCATCTACTGGCCGAAGAGCTGGAAACAGCGATAAATTCAGCAGAAATAGTTGTTTGTCGCTCTGGTTACAGCAGCATTATGGACCTGGTAAAACTGCAAAAGAAGGCGTTTTTTATTCCCACTCCCGGGCAATATGAACAACTTTACCTGGCCAACCGAATGCAAAAACTGGGTTTAGCTGCTTATTGCCGGCAGGAAAACTTCAGCGTTAGAAAACTGGAAGAGGTTAAGAATTATTCGGGTTTAGGAGGTTTTGGAGACTTTGAGCTTCCCGTTTCGCTCTTTAGCCTTTTCGAGGGTAAATGAAAACTCACTTCCCACCCCAAAAACGCTTTCCACATAAATTTTTTCATCGTGAGCTTCCAAAATATGTTTCACGATAGAAAGTCCCAAACCTGAGCCTCCTTCTTTTCGGGAACCACTTTTATCGATACGGTAAAAACGTTCAAACAGGCGCGGAATGTTTTCCTTGGCAATTCCTTCTCCATTATCGGTAACCCGAACAATGACCTTATTCTTGATGAGATTTTCAATACTTACTTCAGTAGTACCTCCTTTCTTTCCGTATTTAATAGAATTTACCACCAGGTTGGTGACTACCTGCTGTATGCGGTCCCTGTCCCCGCGAACCATAATGGGGTTGGTGTAATCCATATCGAAAGTTAGGGTGATGTTTTTCTTTGCTGCTTTCATCTCGAGCAGATCGAAAACATTATCTACCACCTCCACTATATTGAAATCTTCAATTTCGAGATGCACTTCACCGGCTTCCAGTTTCGTGATCATATCCAGGTCTTTCACGATATAGATCAAACGCTCTACCCCTTTGTTGGCCCGTTGCAGGTATTTTTTTCGAACACTTTTATCCTTTAAAGCCCCATCCAGAAGCGTAAGTATATATCCCTGAACAGTAAAGAGTGGAGTTTTTAATTCGTGGGCTACGTTTCCCATAAATTCTTTACGGTAGGCTTCTCTAACTTTAAGGGTTTCGATTTCAAGCTTTTTGTGCTCGGCAAATTTTTCGACCTCGCGGGTGAGGCTGGCCATATCGGTAGTAACCTGAGAAGGTCTTAAGGTAGTGGAATCGAGCAACGACACATTATCGTAAATCTTTTTTATGCGTTTATAAATAAAGTGCTCTACCCTGTACTGGATTATAAAAAATGAAAAAATATAGGAAATCAATGTAAAGGCCAGGAGCGGCCATAACATAAACTGGTTGGTAAAATACAGAAACAAGCCAACCACCACACTCATAAAAAGGGTGATTACCAGAGAGGTTTTTATAGCAAACTTATATGATCGCTTGAAGCTTTTTGCCATTAAACTACAAACTTATAACCTACTCCCTTTACGGTTTTGAAGCTTTTATCCCCAATTTTCTCCCGTAATTTACGAATATGCACGTCTATGGTGCGACCGCCAACCACTACCTCATTTCCCCAAACCTTATCGAGAATTTCTTCGCGTTTAAATACCTTGCCGGGTTTGGAAGCCAAAAGCGATAATAGTTCGAATTCCTTACGTGGTAAGATGAGTTCCTCCCCATCGTTAATGACCTTATATTCATCTCGATTAATTATAAGGTCTCCTATTCGAACAATATTGGTACTGCCGCTATCGTCCTTAAATCTTCGAAGCAAAGCCTTTACCTTACTTACCAGAACCTTGGGTTTGATAGGCTTGGTAATATAGTCGTCGGCCCCGGCATCGAAACCGGCCATTTGAGAATAGTCTTCCCCCCGGGCGGTTAAGAAAGTAATGATGCTTTCTTCAAGTTCGGGAATTTTGCGAATTTGCTCACAGGCTTCGATACCATCCATCTCGGGCATCATCACATCAAGAATAATAAGATGCGGTTTTTTCTTTTTTGCAATTTTCACCCCATCGGCTCCATTCTCGGCGGTGAGCACCTGGTAGCCTTCTGCACTAAGGTTGTAACCTACGATTTCCAGAATATCGGGTTCATCGTCTACCAGCAGAATTTTAATGTCCTTTTTTTTCATTTTGGGTTGTTGGTTAAACTAATTCTATGTGTAAAAGTAACCATTAATTTGATTTCTGAATTCACCTGCCCATCTCCCTCTTAACATTGACTTAATTAACGCCAGCCGCGGTTTATCTCCATAACTACAGTAAAAACAGGCGCTTACAGGCTATATCTAAAATGTAGAAGTTTCAACATCATCTACTAAATGCCTTAATTCGAAACTTTAATATAACATTTCCCCGGCTGGTTTTAACTGAAGCGTAAACTTAAGCTAAACCTCTACTTAGACTTTGATTGTTTATTTGCCGTGAAATTAAAACCTATTAAAAATCAAATTTTGAATTATGAAAAAACTAATTATTTCTGGCTTTGCAATTGCCGGTTTGCTTCTTAGCTCATGTAGCACCGATGATGATGCTCCAATCGAGCAACTAGCCACCTGTACCGACGGGATTCAAAACGGAACAGAAACCGGCGTTGATTGCGGTGGCGCCTGTGCCCCTTGTGAAGGCACCGGAGGGACAGATGAGCGCGACGAGGATCTTTCTGGTTTAATCGCTGAAGATATGACTTTAACCAACGACATCATCTGGGAATTGAACGGAAAAGTAGTGGTAGGTGACGGAGTAACCTTAACCATCGAGCCGGGAACCATCATTAAAGGTAGAGAAGGAACAGGTTCTTTGGCTTCTGCTCTAATTGTAGCCCGTGGAGGAAGAATCGAAGCCGAAGGTACTGCCGAGGAGCCCATAGTTTTTACTTCTATAAACGACAATATTCAACTGGGAGAAAAATGGGGAACCAACCTTGACGAAAATGACCGTGGACTCTGGGGAGGTGTAATAATTCTTGGTTATGCACCATCTTCTTTTGAAGGCGATTCTGAAGTTTCTCAAATTGAAGGAATTCCAGCCGATGATGACTACGGAAGATACGGAGGCGATGATGCCAATGATGATTCAGGAATATTCAAATATGTATCTATTCGTCACGGGGGAGCGCTTATCGGGTCTGGAAACGAAATCAATGGGCTTACCCTTGGTGGAGTTGGTAGAGGAACTGTGATTGATCACGTTGAAATAGTTGGAAATGTAGATGATGGTGTAGAATGGTTTGGTGGGAATGTAGACTCCAGCAATATACTTGTATTTGCTGGTGGAGATGATGGTCTGGATATCGACCAGGCTTATTCAGGAACTATTACCAATGCTCTTGTAATTCAGGGAGCTGAATCTGATCACGCTTTGGAAATAGACGGTCCCGAAGGAACCTTAAATGGTGCATTCACCATCCAGGATCTTACCATTATTGGAGACCCAAATGCTCCCTCTGGTGAAATCGCCGATTTTAGGGATAACGCTATGGGTACCGTTAAAAATGTTGTGGTGTGGGGTTTCAATTCAGATCAGGACGTAGAACTGGATGACGAAAGAACTGCAGCCAACTACGTTAACGGAGACCTGGTATTTGAAGCCTGGGAAATCGTACTTCCTGAAGGAGTAAGCGATGTAACCGGAATTTTCTTTGACACTACCAATACCACAAACTTTAAAGCTGAATCAACCAACTTCGCCACCGATATTGAAGAAGGTGAGCAAAGTGTAGGTGCCGATCTTTCAGTTTTCGATTGGACTTACGCGAAGTATCGCGGGGCCTTCTAAGAAAGATTTCAGCAAATAACTTTTAAAATTGCCCTCCCTTTTCGGGTGGGCAATTTAACATTCGAATTAATACTTTATGAGAACCAAAATTGCACTCTTATTATTTTTTCTTTTTTTCATAAATCTAACCTGGGCTCAAAAGGGCAAAATTTCAGGTACTATTTATGACACCGAAGTAAACGATGTTTTACCTTTTGCCAATGTTGCGGTTAAAGGAACTAACAACGGGACCACCTCAGACTTTGAAGGAGATTATACCCTAAGCGTTGACGAAGGCACTTATACTATTGTTTTTTCATTCGTAGGTTATGAAACTATTGAGGTGACTGAAGTTGAAGTAAAAGCCAATGAAGTTACTGCTCTCGATGTAAACATGAAATCTTCAGCTGGAGCACTCGACGAGATTGTTATTACTACAACCACCGCCAGGGATACCGAAGCTTCAGTACTGGCGATGCAGAAGAATTCAGTGAACCTCAGCGATGGATTATCTTCGCAATCTTTCAGCAAGATTGGAGCCGGCGAGGTTTCTTCAGCAGTAAAAACAATTCCGGGAGTATCGGTGCAGGATGGAAAATATGTATATGTAAGAGGTCTGGGAGATCGCTACACCAAATCTATTTTAAACGGAATGGATGTACCCGGTTTAGACCCAGACAGAAATACCCTGCAAATGGATATTTTCCCTACCAGTATTCTGGATAATGTAATGGTACTGAAATCATCTACTGCCGATTATCCGGCCGATTTTACCGGAGGTATGGTAAATATTATCACCAAAGATTTTCCCACTAAGGAAGAATACAACCTCTCTATAGGGGGAACCTATAATCCGCAGATGCATTTCAACTCAGATTTTTTACAATACAGCGGCAGCAAAACCGACTTCCTGGGCTTTGACGACGGTAGTAGGGACAGGCCTATAAACAGGCAACAAATCTTCCCTCGCCCCTTCGATAATGACGCTGCTCTAACCCGAATTACTCAAAGATTTGATCCCACCCTGGGCGGAAACCGCAGCAGCAACCTTATGAATTTTAGCGCCGGATTCTCGGCCGGAAATCAATATGATTTAAAAAACAATGATAAGTTAGGCTATTTTGCTGCTCTCTCTTACAGTAATAGCAGCGAATACTTCGAAAATCTTCAGAATAATTCGTATTTAAAGCCAAGAAACACTGAAGACTACGAACTTCGCCCAAGCCGAATTTTGGTGGGGGATGTTGGGAAACAAAATGCTCTTTTGAGTGCAATGACCGGTTTGGCCTACAAAGCCGAAAAATCCAAGTATCAGTTGAATTTATTACACATCCAAAACGGGGAATCTACCGCGGGTGATTTTTACGAGCAAATTCTGGTTTCTGATGCTGTGCAGGTTTTTAGAGATAACCTGGAGTATACCCAAAGATCTATAAGCAACGCCCAGTTATCTGGAAAACACACTAACGAAGATGCCTCCTGGACTACAGAATGGACCCTGTCTCCCACCCTGGCACGGGTTAATGATAAAGATGTTAGAATTACCGCATTTGAATATAACCCCAATAACGACACCTACAGCATTAGACCCAGTTCCTCTGAGAGTCCCACCCGAATTTGGAGAGATCTCGAGGAAATAAATCTTGCAGGGAAACTCGATCTCACTAAAAAACATCAATTGCTGGGCAGAGATGCCAACCTGAAATTTGGAGGGGCTTACACCTATAAAGAGAGAGATTTTTCCATAGATCAATACCAGATCCTCATTCAGGGATCGGTAAGTCAAAATTACGAAGGGGATGCGAACCAGGTATTGGCACCGGGCAATATCTGGACTCCTGAAAATCGCCGCGGATCTTATATAAACGGATTTTACGAACCGGCCAACACCTTTAATTCATATACCACAAATGCTGCGGCCTACATTTCAGAAGAGTTTAAAATAGCAGAAAAATTAAAGGCTATTCTGGGAGTTCGATTTGAGAAATTCGACCTTTTCTATACCGGGCAAAACAACCTGGGAGGCGTGGTGTTTGATGAAGAACAAATATTGGATCAAGCCGATTTCTTCCCATCGGCAAATTTCATTTATTCGCTAAACGAGGATTCTAACCTGCGCTTATCCTATTCGAAAACCACGGCCCGACCTTCATTCAAGGAGGCATCGATTGCTCAAATCTACGATCCACTGGCTAACAGGACTTTTATAGGTAATATAAATATTCAGCCTACCTATGTAGACAATTTAGATTTGCGCTATGAACTTTATAGCGATGACGCTCAGTTTTTTGCAGTGAGCACTTTTTATAAAATGTTTAGCGACCCTATCGAGCTGTCGGTATTCAGTGACTTCTCGGCCGATAACTTTCAACCAAGAAATGTAAATGATGCAAGAGTTGTTGGAGCTGAAATCGAATTGCGCAAGAATTTCGGGTTTATTACTGAAGGGCTTAAAAAACTGGATCTAAACCTCAATGTTTCGGTAATAGATTCACAGGTTGAGATGGACAGAAGCCCCAGTGGGGAATACGAATCCAGACAAAGAAATCTTAGACCGGGTGAAGAATTTGACGGCACCCGCCAACTACAGGGACAATCTCCTTTTCTAATCAACGCAGGCTTAAATTACAACGACCGGGATAAGGGCTGGCAGGCAGGGATTTTTTACAACACTCAGGGTAAAACTCTTGAATTAGTAGGCCTGGGTACAGTGCCCGATGTATATACCATGCCTTTTCACAGTTTAAATTTTAACCTGAATAAAAGTTTTGGAGAGCAGCAAAATTCGACCATTTCCTTAAAGGTTTCCAATATCCTGAACGATGATATAGAAAGCAGGTTTCAGTCCTATGGCGCAGAAGACCAGATCTTTTCGCTTCGCAGCCCGGGAACTCCAATCTCTTTGAGCTATAGTTATAAGTTTTAATATAGATTTGATTTAGCAATTAAAAGGCTGCCTCCCGGGGCAGCCTTTTATATTTAACATATTATTCAGTCAAATGAGAAATTCATGTGGCATCATTTTTGAAATTTTTTATTTAAGTTTGTAATAATCTCTATAGACACGCATGAAGCAATACTACTTATTAAGTTTCATATTGGTGCTTTTCCTATTTGCAGCTGCCCCTAATGCAGTAGCACAGGATAGTAGCCGCCCCGGGACGCAGAAGGAAATCCCGATAGACGGTTTGTCTATATACCCCAACCCGGTAACCGATGGTAAGGTTTATATCACCTCCTCCAGAAATCTTGAAAAAGAAATCGAAATTTACAATGTACTTGGAAAGCCTGTACAAAAATTAAGACTTCGTGGCCGGGAGTTGGATGTTTCAGCCTTAGAGGCCGGAATTTACATTTTAAGAATTTCCGAAGATAAAGCAAATGCAACCCGAAAGCTGGTTGTAAGATAATTACAAACTTCAGCTCAATATTATAAGCTTCTATTTCAGAAGCTTTTTTTTATACTTCTTTATGCTGGAAAAACGAATTTTTGAAATAGAAAGCCCTGCAGATTTTGAAGAAATATGCCTTGAGGTTTTCGCATTTCAATATGAGCATAATAAGGTATATCAGAAGTTTTGCAGGCTACTAAATAAGAAGCCTGAAAACGTATCAGCTTCCAAAGAGATTCCCTTTCTTCCTATCGAATTTTTCAAAAACCAAAAAGTTATTTCCGGAAGAGATGATGCTGAAATTATATTCACCAGCAGCGGGACAACCGGGATGGCCACCAGCAAACATTATGTGAGTAAGCTCGAGCTATACGAACAAAGCTTCAAAAAGACCTTTAAACAGTTTTATGGCGATCCCGAAAACCTGGTAATTCTGGCTCTATTGCCCTCTTACCTGGAAAGAACAGGTTCTTCGCTAATTTATATGGTTGATGCCCTGATTAAGCAATCAAGGCAACCGGAAAGCGGATTTTACCTTAACAATCTGGAAGAACTTGCAGAAAAACTCAGAAGCCTGGAGGCCCGGGGTAAAAAAAGTTTGCTTATTGGGGTTAGTTTTGCACTCCTCGACCTGGTAGAGAAATATAATTTTAAGCTTCAGCATACTATAGTAATGGAAACCGGTGGAATGAAAGGCCGTCGCAAGGAAATGATTCGGGAAGAACTTCACGGCATCTTAAAGCAGGGCTTTGGAGTTGAAAAAATTCACAGTGAATACGGAATGACCGAACTGCTCTCGCAGGCCTACTCCAAAGGCGATGGAATCTTTGAATGCCCAAAGTGGATGAAGATTCTAATACGTGATCCTGAAGATCCTCTTCAACTTTTAGATGGTGGAAAAATCGGTGGCATTAATATGATAGATTTGTCTAACCTTTACTCCTGTTCTTTCATCGCAACCCAGGATCTGGGTAAAAAGCTATCAAACTTCGAAACGGCCATTCTGGGCCGCTTTGACAACTCAGACGTACGAGGTTGTAATCTTCTGATATTGTGATTCTTAAAAATTAATTCTAAACAATTTTTAAGAAAAACATAAAGCTGAAGTGAATTTTGTTAAACTTTAAAAACTTCTGTAATTATTTGAAATTCTATCGACTTAATATATGCAAGACGAGTTTAGAATAAGTTCTGGCTATTCTTGCAGGCTAAGTGAAATTTTTTCATATTAGATTGGTTAGTTAGTTGCAAGCCCCGTAAACGTCCTGTTTACGGGGCTTTGTAATTTATAACTTATCTGTTAAATGTAACGGATATAGAAAAAACTCTAATCTACCGCTCTAATAATATAGGTATTCTTCTTCCCTTTATTAAGGATAATATATTTCCCGTTAATAAGGTCTTCCTTATTTAGCAGGTAATCTTCTTTCACCTTTTCCTTATTTACAGAAACCGAATTTTCTTTAAGGGCTCTTCTAGCCTCTCCATTAGACTTAAGAAATCCTGTTTCAGCTGAAAGAGCTGCGATCATATCGAGACCTTCTTCAATTAACTTCTTTGGAACTTCGGCTTGCGGCACGCCTTCAAACACATCTAAAAAGGTAGCCTCGTTCAATGACTTTAAATCATCGGCTGTACTTTTTCCGAATAAAACTTCTGAGGCTTTCACTGCATTTTCAAAATCTTCTCTGGAATGTACCATTACGGTTATTTCTTCAGCAAGGGTTTTCTGCAATTCCCGTAAATGGGGAGCTTCCTGGTGTTTTTTGATCAGATTCTCGATTTCCTCCTGTCCCAGGAATGTAAATATCTTAATGTATTTTGCAGCGTCTTCATCGCTGGTATTAAGCCAGTACTGGTAGAATTTGTAGGGTGAAGTTCGGTTGGGATCGAGCCAAATATTCCCGCCTTCGGTTTTTCCGAATTTAGTTCCGTCGGCCTTGGTGATAAGCGGGCAGGTTAAGGCATAGCCTTTTCCATTACCAATTCTGCGAATTAACTCGGTACCGGTGGTGATGTTTCCCCACTGGTCGCTTCCACCCATTTGCAGCGTACAATTATGTTCTCTGAACAAATGCAGAAAATCATAACCCTGTACTAACTGGTAAGTAAATTCAGTAAAAGACATTCCTTCAGCAGCTTCAGAAGACAGTCTTTTTTTAACCGAATCTTTAGCCATCATATAATTCACGGTAATGTGTTTGCCTACATCGCGAATGAATTCCAGGAAGCTGAAATTTTTCATCCAGTCATAGTTGTTTACCATCACCGCCGAATTTTCCTCAGCACTGTCGAAATCCAGGAATTTTGCCAGCTGATTTTTTAAAGCTTCCTGGTTATGTCTTAGGGTTTCTTCATCAAGCAAATTACGCTCTGCCGACTTGCCTGAAGGATCCCCTATCATACCGGTAGCACCACCTACAAGCGCAAAAGGCTTATGACCACAAAGCTGAAAATGTCTTAGCATCATAACACTTACCAAATGCCCAATATGCAGCGAATCGGCAGTAGGGTCTATCCCTACATATGCCGCTCTCATCGCTTCGTTTAAATGTTCTTCGGTTCCAGGCATATGGTCGTGAATCATCCCACGCCAGCTAAGTTCTTCTACAAAATTCCTATTCATAACTAATATTAAGATTCAAAAAACAGCCGTAAAGATACCATTTCGTCTTATTTTTCCTAAGTGCTTTCCCTATATTTACCTTATGATTTTAGTTACAGGAGGAACCGGGCTGGTAGGTAGTCATTTGCTTTGGAAACTCAGCCAAACCACCCAAAGCATAAGGGCAATTTACAGAGATAAAAGCAGCCAGGAGAAAACCCAAAGAGTCTTTAGATATTATGGGGATAAAAGCAGTGCTGAAGCTGCCTTTAATAAAATTAAATGGATAAAAGCCGATTTAAATGATATCCCGGCTTTAGAAATCGCTTTTGAAAAGGTGGAGAAGGTTTACCACTGCGCTGCCAAAGTTTCTTTTGATCCAAAAGACGCAGCTCAACTTCGCAAAATCAATATAAGAGGAACAGCCAATATTGTAAATCTATGTATAGATTTTAAGGTCAAAAAACTATGCCATGTGAGCAGTATTGCCAGCCTGGGTAATGCAAAAAATTCTGAATTGGTAACCGAAGAACTCACCTGGAATCCTGCCGAAGATCATAATGACTATGCAATTTCCAAATACGGGGCCGAGATCGAAGTATGGCGCGGCTCCCAGGAAGGTGTAAAGGTGATTATCGTTAATCCGGGGGTGATTATTGGCCCGGGATTCTGGGATTCTGGTAGCGGGCAAATTTTTAGAAAAATCGATAAAGGTTTAAAATATCACTTTCCAAAAGTCACCGGATTTATTGGAGTTGTTGATGTAGTTCAAATTATGCAAAGTCTAATGGAAAGTGCTGAACATAATCAACAATACATCCTTGTTGCCGAAAATAAAAGTTTCAGGCAAATTTTCGACCTGGTTGCCGAACAGCTTGAGAAACCAAAACCCACTACCCCATTAAAAAAATGGATGGTCGCCCTGGGTTGGATTTTTCAGAAAACAGGAAGTTTCTTCGGAAGAAAAAGAAATATAACCCGCAGCAGCATTCAGGGTCTATTTACAGAAACACGGTATAGCAACAAAAAAATTCAGGAGTTACTCGATTATAACTTTATGAGCCTGCAGAAAGTAATCGCTGAAACTTCAAAATTCTATAAAAGGGATCATTAATTTCGGGAAACCGGCGTTTGTAAACTATCGTTTACCACCGGGGTTCTAGATCTACGTGGAGCTTGCTGTTTTTCAAGTTCTGGTTTAGACTCAAGTTGCGGCACATATTTCATAAATTCGGGCTGCATTAATTCGAAGAATTTATTAGCCGTATTAGTGGAATCCCGAAGCCTTATTTCTTCATCTCTAATCGAATCCATCTTTACTTTGAGCACCTCCAAACTATCTTTCACCCTGCGGTAAACCCCTTCGTACAGCGTATATTTTTCAGCATAATAATTATTGCTGCGCTCAAACTGAAGGCTGTCTATCCCGTATTTATCGTAGATGAAATTTTGTGGCGTAAAACCTGTTTTTTCAAATTGCTGTTTATTAAAGTTTCGCGCCGACTGCATCAGGCTCATATCGGTTAAAACCTCAACCATCTTATCTTCAGGAATAAGATCTTTAGGTTTCGGGGTTTTTTCGATATCCTGGCAGGCAGCCAGAATCAAAGAAATCAATATGAGCCCGGCAATTTTTTTCATTTATCTGTCGAAACTTAATCTTTCAGCAACTTTTGAAAATGGCTGATGTTTGAAATTGCGGTACACCAGGTTTCCATTCACAAAGGTATGAGTAACCCGCGATTTAAAAGTAACTCCCTCAAAAGGCGACCAGCCACATTTGTACAAAATATTATCGGGTTGCACGGCCCAGGGGGCGTTGAGATCTACCAGCACCAAATCTGCCTTATAACCTTCTCTAATGAATCCGCGATCTTTGATCTGGAAAAGAATAGCCGGGTTATGGCACATTTTCTCCACGATCTTTTCAAGCGAAATTTTCTCCTGGTGGTATAACTGAAGTATCGCCGGAAGCGCATGCTGCACTAACGGCCCACCGCTTGGCGCCTTGGTATACGGATTTTTCTTTTCTTCTTTGGTATGCGGAGCGTGATCGGTTGCAATCACATCTATTAAATCATCTTTAAGCGCCTGAAGCAGGGCTTCCTGATCTTTTTTGGTCTTCACCGCAGGATTCCACTTGATAAAGGTTCCTTTTTTGGCATAATCGCTATCATTAAACCAAAGGTGGTGAATACAAACTTCAGCAGTGATTTTCTTGTCTTTTAATGGCTTCTTATTACTGAAAAGCGAAAGCTCCTTTGCCGTTGAAAGATGAAAAACGTGAAGACGGGCGCCGGTTTTTTTGGCAAGGGCCACAGCTCTTGAAGAAGAAATATAACAGGCCTCCTCACTTCTTATCTTCGGGTGCAACTCGATTGGAATATTATCTCCATAACGCTCTACACACTCTTCCATATTTTTTTTGATGGTTGCCTCATCTTCACAGTGTACAGCGATAAGCAGTGGAGATTTTGAAAAAATTTGTTCTAAAACTTTTTCATTATCCACGAGCATGTTCCCGGTAGAAGAACCCAGGAATAATTTTAAAGCAGCCGTGGTTTTTGGATCTACCTTTAAAATTTCATCCAGATTATCGTTGGTGCCCCCAAACATAAAAGAGTAATTGGCATAAGAAGACTCCTCGGCCATTTTAAATTTTTCCTCCAGAAGTTCTATAGTAGTGGTCTGCGGAATGGTATTTGGCATTTCAATAAAAGAAGTAATCCCTCCTGCTACCGCAGCTTTCGAACCATCTTTAATAGTTTCCTTATGAGTTAGCCCGGGTTCACGAAAATGAACCTGGTCATCGATTAGCCCAGGGAGCATATAATTGCCTTCGGCATCAAAGATTTGCACATCGGGCGATTTAGGACTTATGCTTTCTGAAATTTCAGAAATTATTCCATCTATTATATAAACATCGGCTTCTTTAATTTTCCCCTCATTAACCAGCCTTGCATTTTTGATCAGAACCTTTTTCATTTAGCTTTTCTTTCTAAAAAGACTTTTTACTTTCATTATTATTACCCCAAAAACGGCTTCAGAAATGATGGAGCCGCTCATTTTGGAGGTTCCCTGAGTTCTGTCGGTAAAGATCACGGGAACTTCCTTTATTTTAAAATTATGCAAATATGCCTTAAACTTCATCTCAATTTGAAAGGCATAACCTACAAACTTGATTTTATCCAAATTTATTGTTTCCAATACCCGTCGCTTATAGCAAATAAATCCGGCGGTAGTATCGTGTATATCCATTCGGGTAATCAACCTTACATATTTTGATGCTAACCAGGACATTAGTACCCGGTTCATTGGCCAGTTAATCACATTTACCCCGGTGACATAACGAGATCCTATAGCAACATCGGCGGCATCCCTTTTACAACTATTGTAAAGTCTTATAAGATCGTTCGGATTATGAGAAAAATCGGCATCCATCTCAAAAACATATTCATAATCCCTTTCTAATGCCCATTTAAATCCGTGAATATAAGCGGTTCCAAGGCCCAGCTTTCCGGTTCTTTCTTCCAGGAACAAACATTCATGGAATTCGGCTTGCAGGGTTCGAACCCTGTCGGCAGTGCCATCAGGCGAGTTATCATCAACAACCAGGACATGAAATCTTCGTCTTTGGGAAAATATATTCCTTAATAAACGTTCTATATTCTCAATTTCATTAAAAGTGGGTATAATGATTATCCCCTTGGTCATCCGATTAAATTTTGGACAAATGTATGCATTTTAAATATGCTCCCAAGCCTCCATATTCAAGCTATAAATTTTAACTTTGCTAAAATTTCCTTTCTATTGCAGGCATTAGAACGACATGTGGATTCCCTGGACTGGATTACCCTTTTAATTCTGGGAATTATGGTTTTACTTGTTAGCGTAAAAGCCACATACCCACAGCGATTTCAGGATTTCACCTCCCTTTTGACCACGGGCAAATTTATGGCCTTTAGAGGAAAGGAGAATAAAGCTTTTCACGCTTTTAACATTTTAATGTTTGGGGTACATCTATTCTCGGTATCCTTATTTCTTTTTGTGACATATAAAACTTTTTTTGAAGCCAATCCTGCACAGCCACAAATTTTATTTATAAGAATAGCCACGGCTTATGGCAGCTTTGTACTTTTAAAAGCTGGAATCGAAAAGATTATTGGTGATATTTTTAATCTGGATCCACAGATAGATTATTACGTGTTCCAGAAATTGAGCTACCGAAATTTTATGGCTCTTTTTCTTCTGGTCCCCGGCCTATTGTTCACTTATGCATTTTCGCCCACGAAAATCCTGGTAGGAAGCCTCATTATAATGCTGGTATTATTCAATATTCTGAGTCTCTTTCTAATCTTCAAACAAAATCAAAATCTTATCGCACGACATTGGTTCTATTTTATTTTGTACCTTTGCGCACTTGAAATTGCCCCTTATATTATTTTGTACAAGCTTTTTACAATTTATTAACAGGTTTCAAACTAAAGTACTTGATTTATGAAAGTGAAAACAATTTTGGTGTCACAGCCAGAGCCTAAAATAGAAAATTCACCTTATTTTGAACTTGAAGAAAAACAACGTGTAAAAATAGATTTTATTCCATTCATTCACGTTGAAGGGGTGTCTTCCAAAGAAGTTAGGCAGCAAAAGGTTGATCTCACCAAATACACGGCTATTATTCTTACAAGCCGTAACTCTGTAGATCACTTTTTTAGAATTGCTGAAGAGCTGCGCTTTAAAGTACCAGATACCTTAAAATACTTTTGCCTTAGTGAAGCCGTAGCCTATTATTTGCAAAAATATGTGGTGTACCGCAAGCGTAAAATTTATGTGGGAAAACGAACCTTTGCTGAATTAGCGCCGCTTATTAAGAAGTATAAAAATGAGAAGTTTTTGCTTCCTTCCTCAGATGTTTTAAAGCCTGAAGTGCCAAAAACATTAAATAAACTGGGCGTTGAATGGAAGCAGGCTACTTTCTATAAAACCGTTGTAAGCGATCTTTCTCATTTAAGAGATGTTACTTACGATATTCTGGTATTTTTTAGTCCCAGCGGAATTAAGTCTCTTTTCGAAAATTTCCCCGACTTTAAACAAAACGATACCCGAATCGCTGTTTTCGGAAACACAACAATTAAAGCTGCCAAGGAACATGGATTGAAGGTAAACATTAAAGCGCCTACTCCAGAGACCCCTTCAATGACCATGGCATTACATAAATATATAGCTGAAGCCAATAAGAAATAATTACTTTATAGGGCCACGAGCCTTTTAGATAAATAAAAAATCCGATGTGAAGGTCACATCGGATTTTTTTTATTCCGCACTCAAATAGCACGCGTTTTAAGCGGTTGGCCCTCCGCTTAAAATTTCATTATTAGCCTGTTGCTCAAATTTTCTGAAATTATTTCTGAAAGAATCTGCCAGCTCATTGGCTTTGGCGTCGTAGGCCTCTTTATCGGCCCAGGTAGAACGCGGGTCTAAAACTTCAGAAGGAATACCTTCGCATTGCAGTGGCATTTCCAATCCAAAAATTTCATGGGTTTTAAATTGCTCCTGCTCTAATTTTCCATCCAGCGCAGCTTTAATCATCTCACGGGTGTGTTTTAGCTTCATTCGGCTTCCGGTACCATAAGGCCCGCCGGTCCAGCCGGTATTTACCAGCCATACATTTACACCCGATTCTTTCATCTTTTCGCTCAACATTTCAGCATAACGGGTAGGATGAAGCGGCATAAAAGGAGCCCCAAAACAAGCCGAAAAATTAGGAACCGGCTCATTGATTCCAGCCTCGGTACCGGCAACTTTGGCGGTATAGCCACTTATAAAATGATAAGCCGCCTGCGCCGGATTCAATTTGCTGATAGGAGGCAAAACTCCAAAAGCATCGGCAGTCAAAAAGAATATATTCTTAGGATTTTCACCCTTTGAAGGACTTTGAATTCCTTTAATATGATGAATAGGATAACTCACCCTGGTATTTGGGGTTATTGAAGTATTCTCAAAATCTACCTCGCCGTTATCCTCTAAAATAACATTTTCAAGAATGGCTCCGGGCTTAATAGCTTTATAGATATCGGGTTCATTTTCTTCACTAAGATTAATCACCTTGGCATAACACCCACCCTCAAAATTAAAGATTGTATTATCGGCTGTCCATCCGTGTTCATCGTCTCCAATAAGTTTACGGGATGGGTCGGCCGAAAGGGTCGTCTTTCCTGTTCCTGACAGCCCAAAGAAAATTGCTGTGTCCCCATCTTCTCCAATATTGGCAGAACAATGCATAGGAAGCGTATTCTTAAAAACCGGCAAAACAAAGTTAAGCGCTGAAAAAATCCCTTTCTTGATCTCTCCGGTATATCCGGTCCCTCCTATAAGGGCAATTTTTTTGCTGAAGTTTAAAATGGCAAAATTCTCCTGTCGGGTTCCATCGGTTTCAGGATTTGCTTTAAAGCCCGGTGCATTGATCACCACCCAGTCTTCTTTGAAATCTTCTAATTCATCTTCAGAAGGTCTTAGAAACATGTTATAAGCAAACATATTTGACCAGGGATACTCATTAATAACCCGAATGTTCAACCTATGCTCATCATCGGCACAGGCGTAGGCATCCCGGGCAAAAACTTCTTTTCCCGAAAGGTACTCAGTAACCTTTTTATAAAGTTGGTCAAACTTTTTAGGATCGAAGGGAATGTTGATATCCCCCCACCAAACCTCATCTTTGGTAACTTCATCTTTTACAATAAAACGATCTTTAGGGGAACGGCCGGTGAACTCACCGGTGTTAACTGCCAATGTACCATTTGCGGTTTCAACGCCCTGTTCCCGGTCAAGAGTTTCCTGCTGAAGTTGTTCGGGGCTTAATTGGTAGTGAACTGTTGCATTTTTGATCCCGTATTCCTCTAACGAAATCGTTTTCGTAATTGGGGTGTTTGCGAACATAAATTTTAGAATGTGTGGTTTATTTACTGCACAAAATTAGAAATCTAAAGCAGATATAAAGAGTTTTATCGACATTTTATTTAGATTTTAACTTTATAAACTTTGTCAATAATACCAGCCAGCCCGCTATTAAAAGGCTGCCGCCCAGAGGAGTTACCAATGCTATTTTTCTAAAATCAAAGCCGGTTAAATCGTTTGTTGCCAGTAAATAAATAGATCCCGAAAAAAGTACGATTCCACTTACGAATAACCAAAAGCTCCATTTCCCGGGGTTTATGCCCGTAATTTTTAGTATTCCCAGCAGTAAAAGCAAAAGGGCGTGATACATTTGGTAACGCACGCCGGTTTCATAACTTTTAAGTGCTGCGGTATCTAATAGTGTTTCGAAGGCGTGAGCACCAAAAGCTCCAAGAATCACTGCAATCATTCCGAAAATAGTACCTGAGATAAGAAAATTACGGGCCACCTGTTAATTTTTTATGAATTAAAGTTTTAATACATTCGTTTTACACTACACAAAACTAACTTAATTTATGCGAGAAATTTTAATCATAGGAGCAGGAAAATCTACCTATTCCTTAATCAAACACCTGCTTCAAAATTCCGAGAAAGAAAACCTGCAATTAACCATTGGCGATCTGGATATTGAAACGGCACGCAAGGCAACTCAAAATCATCCTGCAGCTAAAGCTATAGCGCTCGATATCTTTGATGCTGAAAGCAGGGCTACGGCTGTGAAAAACGCCGATATCGTGATCTCTATGTTACCGGCCCGTTTTCATATTGAGGTGGCAAGAGATTGCGTGAAATTCAAAAAAAATATGGTCACGGCTTCTTATATAAGTAAGGAAATGAAAGCTTTGGATGCCGAAGTGAAACAAAACAATTTGATCTTTATGAATGAAATTGGGGTGGATCCCGGCATAGACCATATGAGTGCCATGCAGGTTATAGATAGAATTCGGGACAAAAGCGGAAAGATGCTGATGTTTGAATCTTTTACCGGCGGTCTTGTAGCCCCCGAAAGCGATACCAACATGTGGAATTACAAGTTCACCTGGAACCCCAGAAACGTCGTGGTTGCGGGACAGGGCGGCGTTGCCGAATTCATCCAGGAGGGTAAAT
Source organism: Salegentibacter haimaensis (assembly GCF_054121495.1). NCBI lineage: Bacteria > Pseudomonadati > Bacteroidota > Flavobacteriia > Flavobacteriales > Flavobacteriaceae > Salegentibacter > Salegentibacter haimaensis. The sequence goes on along the minus strand of NZ_JBSYGH010000014.1, from coordinate 38,438 downwards.
TTAAATACATACCGTATCACAGGCTTTTTAGAAGAACCGAATTTCTCGAAATTCCCGAATACGGAAAATTTGAAGGTTACGCCAACAGGAATTCACTGGATTATATGAGCATTTACGGCCTTGAAGATATATTAACCCTATATCGCGGTACAATTCGCCGGGTAGGATTTAGTCGAGCCTGGAATATGTTCGTTCAACTGGGAATGACAGATGATAGTTTTACAATGCACGATTCAGAAAATATGAGTTACCGGGATTTTGTAAATTCCTTTCTCCCCTATTCTCCAACCGATTCAGTAGAACTAAAAATGCGGCATAACCTCAAAATAGATCAGGATGATATCATGTGGGACAAATTGCTGGAGTTAGATCTTTTTAATCCGAATAAAAAAATAGGGATAAAGGATGCCACCCCGGCGCAGGCCCTTCAGAGAATTCTTATGGATAAATGGTCGCTGGAACCTGAAGATAAAGATATGATCGTGATGTACCATAAATTCGGATATGAACTAAATGGCGAGAAAAAACAAATAGACTCCACAATGGTGCATATAGGTAAAAACCAAACCGAAACAGCTATGGCCAAAACGGTAGGTCTTCCCGTTGCAATTGCCTGTATCAAAATTTTAAATGGGGAGATCAATAGCCCGGGAGTTCAATTACCTATCAAAAAAGAGGTATACGAACCAATTTTAAAGGAGCTTGAAAAGCACGATATAGTTTTTAAAGAGCAGGAAACAGAATATCTGGGCTATAATCCTTTTGGAGAAGTTGGAAATTGAAAAATGAATTTTCAATATTTTAGCTGAAAATTTTATCCGATGAAAGTTGTAAACGAAAATGTTGTTATTGATGGAATAGATAAAACCATCCTCAAGGAATTAATGGAGGATGCAAAAAAACCAATTCTGGAAATCGCCAAGAATATTGGCATTACGGGAGCTGCGGTACATCAACGTTTACGAAAACTGGAAAAATCGGGCTTAATTGAAGGCTCAAAACTAATCATAGACCCCCGAATGCTGGGCTATAAAACCATGGCATTCGTGGGGGTTTATCTCGATAAAGCGGTGAGTAACCCACAGGCCGTTAAAAAACTCAACGAAATTCCAGAGGTAATCGAGTGCCACTATACTACGGGAAACTGGTCGATATTTCTAAAGATTCTATGCAGGGATAACGAACATTTAATGCAGGTACTCAACAAAGATATACAAGCTATAGAGGGTGTTTCTAGGACCGAAACTTTCATTTCATTAAATCAGCAAATAAAGCGTCAAATTAAGATTTAATATTTGGAATTATTCTAAATAAGATTTAGTTTTGGCCCCGCTATGAATATCATTCATCAAACCAAACATTTCACCTTCTCTCAAAGTGACAAAAAACGTTGCTTTTATCTCAATTTTGCCCACAAACAGGTTGAGATGAGATTTTGCCAACTGCTTGCATTCAGACAGCAAATTTTGGAAATCAATCTGGAGTCACATTTTAATGGTGAAAACATTCACGGGCTTGAAATTTTAAGCCTTTGCAACCGCGAACATCTCGTGATTTTCAACACCTACGAAATCCTGGAATTAAAGGAGCTAATGGCTACGGCCTTCGGCTTTATGGAAATGAATAGCTTGCTGGCATAAATTTCCCTTTCACATTCTACTTCCCCCTAAACTGGAAACTTTCTAAATTAAGCTGATTATTAGGTCCTGCCCATCATTTTGTTTAATTTTAAGCAAATGATTCCAAAGGAATTTGTTCTGAAAAATTCCCGGAGAATTACTTTTGAAAACATAGAAAATTAAAGAAAGATGAAAGATCTGGTAAGACAAAAATTAAGCATTCATGTAGACATCATGGATCTTTTAAATAAACAAATAGAAAAGGAAGCACATTCATCATCGGCATATTTGGCTATGGCTTCCTGGTGCGACCATAACGGGTTAAACTGCAGTGCAGATTTCTTCTACTCCCAGGCTGAAGAGGAGCGGGACCACATGATGAGAATTTTCAAATACATAAATGATAACGGGGGTACCGCCTATTCACCTTCGGTTGGAAAAGTAAGCCACGAATTCAATTCGCTGGAAGAAATTTTTGAAACCGCCTTAGACCAGGAAATTAGCATCACAAAATCTATCCATAAAATCGTGGGGCAGTGCAGAAAAGTATCAGATTATACTTCAGAATATTTTCTGCAATGGTTCATCAAGGAGCAAATGGAAGAAGAGCAGCTTATGCGCAGGGCGCTGGAGCTTTTTGACCTAATGGGAACAGATGGAATTGCGCTGAAACTCATAGATGAAAGAATAGGAAAACTAAGAGACAAAGTGGAATAATTTCTGAATATAGATTTTCATAAAAAACGGGCTCCTGTTTAGGAAGCCCGTTTTTTTTATTCTGTTGATTAAGGCCTAGTCCCTCCCAAGATAAATGCTTAGAAAGTAAAGCAAAGTAGCCAACGATCCTACCGCAGCCACCACATAAGTTCGTGCGGCCCATTTTAAAGAATCTTCAGCTGCTTCGTGTTCTCTGGGCGACAACATATTTTCATTTTCCAACCAGGCCAGGGCCCTGTTACTGGCATCATATTCAACCGGAAGTGTCACAAAACTAAACAGGGTTCCCATTCCGTAGAGAATAATTCCGATTAATAATATAGTGCTACCCATAGCGGTAGTGGCCATAAGCATTAACCCACCAAAAATCACCCATTGTGAAAATCTCGAAGCCACACTCACTATAGGAACCAACTGGCTTCTCATTTGCAACCAGCTATAAGCCTGCGCGTGTTGAATGGCGTGCCCGGTTTCGTGTGCCGCAACTGCAGCCGCAGCAGCATTGCGTTGGGTATAAACTCCTTCGCTTAGGTTAATGGTTTTCTTTTGAGGATTATAATGATCTGTAAGCATTCCCGGGGTGGAAATAACCTTTACATCCTGAATTCCGTTATCGGCTAGCATACGTTCAGCGATTTCTTTACCGCTCATCCCGTTAGCCAGATGTACCTTGGAGTACTTCTTGAATTTGCTTTTAAGCTTATTGCTCACATAAAGGCTCACTACGAAAATAAGCCCGGCAATAATATAATATCCCATCATAATTTTAGCGTTTTTAGAATTTCAAAGATAACAAAAACCCTACCAATAAAATGATTTGAACCCTGGTGAAAACCGCTAAAAACAATCGCCGGGAAACCTATGCAACTCAAATAAAGATAATGTCTATATTTGCAGCAATTACTTTCAAAAAGCTATGCAATACAAGAGGATATTATTAAAGCTCTCTGGAGAGGCACTAATGGGAACCCGTCAATATGGCATTGATCCCAAGCGTTTGTCAGAGTATGCCCAGGAGATCAAATCGGTAACAGATAAAGGAATTGAAGTAGCCATAGTTATAGGTGGAGGAAACATCTTTAGAGGTGTGGCCGGCGCCAGCAAAGGAATGGATCGTGTACAGGGCGATCATATGGGAATGTTAGCCACCGTTATTAACGGCCTGGCATTACAAAGCGCCCTGGAAGATGCCAACGTACAAACCCGATTACAATCGGCAATCAAGATCAATGAGGTGGCCGAGCCTTTTATTAGACGTAAGGCCATTCGGCATTTGGAAAAAGGAAGAGTGGTAATTTTTGGTGGAGGTACCGGAAACCCTTATTTCACAACAGATTCAGCTGCGGTTTTAAGAGCTATCGAAATCCACGCCGATGTGATCCTGAAAGGAACCCGCGTAGATGGAATTTATACCGCCGATCCCGAGAAAGACTCTAATGCTACCAAATTCGATTTTATTACTTTTGATGATGTGATTCGAAAAGGCCTGAAAGTGATGGATACAACTGCCTTCACTCTTAGCCAGGAAAACGAATTACCCATAATAGTTTTCGATATGAATACCCCCGGAAACCTTTTAAAAGTGGTAACCGGAGAAAATGTAGGAACCAAGGTAAATTTATAAGCGATAAAAATTCATTATAAAATGGAAGATGAAATAGATTTTATCATAGACACGGCCAAAGAAGGAATGGAAAAGGCCATTGCCCACCTTAAAAAACAACTTACCAACATTAGGGCAGGGAAAGCAAGCCCGGCGATGTTGGGAAGTGTAATGGTGGAGTATTACGGGGCTCAAACCCCACTTAACCAGGTGGCGAATGTGAACACCCCCGATGCCCGCACCATCTCTATTCAGCCATTTGAAAAAAGCCTTATCGGCGCTATTGAAAAAGGAATTATGGCAGCCAACCTTGGATTTAACCCGATGAATAATGGTGAAAATGTAATTATCAATGTTCCCCCATTAACCGAAGAGCGTCGTAAAGATCTTAGCAAACAAGCCAAAGCTGAAGCCGAAGATGCTAAAGTTGGGGTGAGAAACGATAGAAAAACCGCCAATAACGATTTAAAGAAACTGGATATTTCTGAAGATTTATTACGCTCGGCCGAAAAGGAAATACAGGAGCTTACAGATGCGCATATTGAAAGAATAGATGAAATTCTGGAAGCCAAGGAAAAAGAAATTATGACTGTATAAGCTTAAAACTTTCATAAATTTTACCTGCCGGAATACAGGGCCTTGTTAAAGCCTGTTTCCGGCATTTTTATTTTAGATTAAATTTGAGCAACTTTAATAGAATTTCAAAATTCCCCTATGCGGCAGCTGCCCTTTTTAATTATATGTTTATTTTCAATTTCCCTTCTCCAGGCACAGCAAAGAGTCTCAGGAAGGATAATCGATTCCAAAACCTCTGAACCCCTCCCCTTCGCCCGCATACAGATTTTAGAAAACGACTCAGAACATCTTAGCCGAATAGATGGGAGTTTTGAACTGGAATATAATCTTCCCGAAATCACTTTAGAGATTAGTTACCTGAGCTACCAAAAAAGGGAGGTTGAGGTTTCTCCTTCTACCGGTTTCCTGGTCATTAAATTAAATCCCAGAACAGAAGAATTCGAGCCACTTTTTCTTAAAAATTCAGCGCTTCAGGCTGAAGCTATTATGCGAAAAGCCATAGAAAATATTCCCAAAAATGACCCTGAACAGGTTCTATCGGGATTTCAGCTCAAGGCACACAATAAGTTAATCGTAGACAACAGCCGCAACCTCATAAAACCTAGGGCCGACCCTAGCCAGATGGAAATAAGGGAAATAATCAATACGGCAGCCGCCTACTTTTCAGAAAAAATTTCAGAAATAAGTTTTGAACAGGGAAAAGGCAGAAAAGAAAATGTGCTTGCATTAAATAATTTCGGGTTTAAAAAGCCTGCTTATGAAGTATTGAGTTTGGATATCAATCCATTCTCATTATACCAAAAGAATTATCCTCTATTCGCAACTCAATATGCCGGCCCACTCTCTAAAGCGGCACTTAGAAATTACTCGTATAAAATCCTGGACACCACCCAGGCCGAAAGGCCGGCCTATATTATCTATTTTAAACCAAAGAGAGAAAAAGCCGTGGCCGGGTTGGAAGGAGTGCTTTACCTGGACACTTTGAGTTATGCCATCCAGCGATCTAAGGCGCAATTGCTTGGAAATATTAAATTGGAGAGCGAACAAATTTACAGTTACTATCCCGAAAAGGATATTTGGATTCCCCAACAGCAAAGCACCCGTATTCAGCCCGGTTTGGGCGGCAATGAAATTTCGGTTTTTGGAGGGGTGATTGCTGTGGGAACGCTGCAACAGCAAAATAAGTTGCTGGGTAAAATTCTAACCGGAACCCTTCCCGAAGACGAGCTGTTTTTAAGTTCTGAAACCCGCTTTTATGATGTAGATCTGGATTATGGTGAAGGGATAAAAAACCCTTCAGCCGAAATTGAAGTTTTGGCAAATGCACATAGCCAAACAGAAGAATTCTGGAATGAGCACCGGCAAATTGATTTCACTTCCCTGGATACTTCCCGCGCCGGGCGGGTTGAAAGTTTGCTAAGAAAACGAAAAACCGAAAAGCGTATAGAAATTAAGAACAGGGTGGCCCGTGGTTACTTTCCTGTGGGATTTTGGGAATTCGATCTTGGAAAATTCTTTAAGTACAATATCTATGAGGGTATAAGACTGGGGGCAGGCGGCCAGACTAACGATAAATTAAGCAGGTATTTTAGACTTAATGGCTATGGGGTGTATGGGTTTGGCGATAAAGATTTCAAATATGGCTACGGTTTTGATGTTCCTATTCGAAGAGCCAGCGGCACCAGGTTTCATTTTAATTTTACCCGGGATATTTTTGAAATGGGAGATTACGAATATCTGCGCGGGATCGATGAATTTTCAATTTTAGAACCCCGGTTTGCCAATATCACCAGTTTTTATTTTGACACTAAATGGAGCACCTCAATTACCCACCGCATCACCTCTAAACTTGAAACCGAGATTCAATTTTCCAATTCACAAATTGAACAACTCACCCGGTATAGATTTAATTACCGGGGCGAAAATTTATCGGAATATGCCATCTCTCAGGCCGAAATTTCTGTTTTATGGAGACCCTTTGCAAAGTTTATACAGCTTCCGCAGGGTAACAATCTTATTGAAAAAGGATTTCCGAAGTTAACCGCACAGTTCACCAAGGGATTTTCAGGGATTGGGGGCTCAGATTTCGATTTCTCGAAAATGGGACTTAAGCTGGAACACGAAATAAGAAGACTGGACCTATCCCGCACCGAATTTATTATTGAGGGAAATTATGCTTTTGGCGATTTACCTCTAACCCACTTATTTCACGCATTCCCAAATAACCCCGAAAAAGAGGCTATTCTCAGGAGATTTGTTGTTGCGGGGAGAACCAGCTTTGAAACCATGTATTACAATGAGTTTTTTAGCGACAGGCAGGCAATGTTCCACTTACGGCATCAACTTAGACCATTCCGCATTAGTGACCGCATTAGACCAGAACTGGTTTTAATTTCCAGACATGCTATTGGAGATATCGAAAATAAGGAGGCACATCAAAATATCAATTTTCAAAGTTTGAGGCACGGTTATTCTGAAGCCGGGCTGGAACTCAATAAAATTATCGCCGGTTTGGGGCTTAGTGCCGCCTACAGATATGGCGCCTATCATTTGCCCAGCTTTGACCAAAATTTCTCTTTTAAATTCACTTTTAAGCTCGAAATCTAAATCCCCAGAGTTTAGGCTTGAAAATCACGGGTTTTAGCCAGTCTTTTTTTACCTTTGCGCTCGCTTAAAAAGTACCCATGTCTAAGATTTTCAGCTTCGGTTTTTGGAATTCGGTCGCCGGAATAATTCTGCGTAACCGGGTTACCATTATACTTATAATCATCGCCATCACTGCTTTTTTCTCTACGCAGTGGAAACACATGGGCTTTTCGTATACCGAGGCAAATTTACTGCCCGATGAGCACGAAGCTAACCAGGCTTATAATGACTTTTTAGACAAATTTGGAGAAGAAGGCAATCTCATTATTTTGGGAGTGCAGGACACCTCGCTTTTTACAGAAGAAAAATTTGCCGCCTGGTCCTGGTTAAATTCTACCCTTGAAGATTTTAGCGAAGTAGAGCACGTGCTGTCGCTCAATAATCTTCAAACCCTGGAAAAACAGGAAAACCCCAGCCGGTTTGAAATGACTCCTTTTATTTCTGAAGAAAAACCTAATAGCAAAGAGCTTAGGGCTTATGAAGACGAGTTATTCACCGCGCTCCCGTTCTACGAAAACCTCATTTACAGTTCGCACTCCAATACCATACAATCGGCGATTTATATTAAAAAAGACATTGTAAATTCTGAGGAGCGAAAAGATTTTGTACTAAAAAAACTAAGACCTTTAATCGATGATTTTGAAGAGCAGCATCAACTCGATGTTAAGGTTTCGGGGATGCCCTACATTCGCACGCTCAATTCCCAGAATATTGTAGATGAAATTGGCCTTTTTATCCTGGCCGCCCTGGGGGTAACCTCGCTTATTTTCTTCTTCTTTTTTAGATCGGTTCGGGCGACATTTATATCGATGATCACCGTTTGTATCGGGGTGATGTGGGCCTTTGGAGTAATTGGTTTATTGCGCTACGAAATTACGGTATTAACAGCTTTAATCCCTCCCCTCATCATCGTAATTGGAATTCCCAACTGTATATTTCTCATCAATAAATATCAGCAGGAGATCATCAATCACGGGAATCAGGCGAAATCGCTGCAACGTGTAATTACCAAAGTGGGAAATGCTACCTTGATGACCAATGTGACCACAGCCTCTGGTTTCGCAACATTTATCTTAACCGATAGCACTTTGCTGAAAGAATTCGGGGTGGTGGCCTCAATTAATATTCTCGCAATTTTCATTCTTAGCCTGTTAATAATTCCAATTATTTACAGCTACATGCGACCCCCACGGCAAAAACACCTGAAACATCTCAATAAGCAGTGGATTGGCGGTTTTGTGAACTGGATGGAGAATATGGTAAGAAACCACCGAATTAGCATTTACATCGTTACACTTATTCTTTTAGTGAGCAGTATTATCGGGATTTATATGATTCGAATTTCGGGGAGTCTCCTAGAAGATATGCCCCAGGAAACTGCATTTTTTGAGGATATTAAATTTTTTGAAAGAGAATTCGATGGGGTGATGCCGCTTGAGATTTTAGTGGATACCAAACGTCCAAAAGGGGTGATGAAGTTATCTAACCTTAAAAAAATGGAAGAGTTCGAAAACGAACTCGACCAAATCCCTGAACTCTCCAAACCCCTATCGGTAACCCGCCTGGTGAAATATGCCAAGCAGGCGTATTATAATGGAAACCCAAAATATTACCAGTTACCCACATCGCAGGAGCAAAATTTTATGCAGCCCTATATCTCCGGGATGTCTACCGAAGGTAACCTGCTTAGTGCCTATGTAGATTCCACCGGTCAATATGCCCGTATCACTACCTTTATGAAAGATATAGGCACCGATAAAATGGAAAGGATCGAAGAGGATCTCTGGCCAAAAATCGATAGAATTTTCCCTGAAGAGCGTTATGAAATTTCCCTAACCGGAAAGGCTCTGATTTTCCAAAAAGGCACCAATTACCTGGTAAAAAACCTGGTAATATCGCTTTCGCTGGCTATCTTATTAATTGCATTGCTAATGGCCTGGATGTTTAGATCTTTCAGAATGATCCTGGTTTCGCTGGTGCCTAATATTTTGCCCTTATTGATCACCGCCGGGATGATGGGCTATTTGGGTGTTCCCATTAAACCCTCAACCATTTTGGTATTTAGCATCGCCTTTGGAATTTCGGTAGATGATACCATTCACTTTTTGGCAAAATACCGGCAGGAACTTAAAGCCAATAACTGGAAGATAAAACGATCGGTTTATGCCGCGCTTCGGGAAACCGGGGTGAGTATGTTTTATACCTCGATAGTGCTGTTTTTCGGATTTTCGGTATTTATGATAAGTAGCTTTGGAGGGACTGTAGCCCTGGGCGGGCTCGTTTCGGCTACACTTTTGTTTGCGATGCTTTCAAATTTAATTTTGCTTCCGTCATTATTGCTTTCGTTAGAGAGGAATATAGCCAATAAAAAAGTTTTGAAAGAGCCGGCTATGAAAATTATCGATACCGAAGAAGATGAAGTTGAAATTGAGAAGGAAGTGAAAAGCCATAACAAATAAAACTTCCGAAGAAGAAAAACTTCCGAAATAGCAGAAATAACAAATATTGTCAGGCTATGAAGTATAAATTATATTTGTTTGTTCTTAGAGTTCCGGAAAAATAAAAATGAATTACAAATCTTTACCCTGCGTGGTATTTATTATAAATCTAACTAAATGATACAGGCAAAAGTTGCTGAGATACTAGAAAGCAATCAGTTTTTACAGGAATTTGAAGTAAAAGGATGGGTTCGTTCTTTTAGAAGTAACCGCTTCATCGCACTTAATGACGGTTCTACCATCAATAACCTGCAGGGCGTGCTGGATTTCGAAAAAACCGATGAGGCCACGCTAAAAAGAATTACCACGGGAGCTGCCATAGCGCTAAAAGGAACTCTGGTAGAAAGCCAGGGGTCGCAGCAACGCGTAGAATTAGACATCCAAGAAATTACTATTCTTGGTGATGCAAATCCAGATGAGGTAAAGCTAACCATACTTTCTCCCAAGCGTCACAGCCTTGAAAAATTAAGGGAACAGGCTCATTTAAGAGTTCGTACCAACACCTTTGGTGCGGTAATGAGACTGCGCTCGAAATTATCTTTTGCCGTTCATAAATATTTCCAGGAAAATAATTTCCACTATGTGAACACTCCAATCATTACGGGAAGCGATGCCGAAGGTGCCGGTGAGATGTTTAGAGTTACTGCCCTGGATATGGAAAAACCTCCAAAGAATGAAGATGGCAGCATCAATTTTAAGGAAGATTTCTTCGGAAAAGAAACCAATCTTACCGTAAGCGGGCAGCTTGAGGCTGAAGCTTACGCGCTTGGCCTCGGGCAGGTTTATACCTTTGGGCCTACCTTTAGAGCTGAAAATTCAAACACTTCCCGCCATCTGGCAGAATTCTGGATGATTGAGCCAGAGGTGGCCTTTTGTGATCTCGATGGCAATATGGATTTGGCTGAAGATTTCATCAAATACGTTCTAAAATACGTATTGGAAAACTGCAAAGATGATCTTGAGTTTTTAGATAAACGATATGCTGAAGAGGAGGCTAAAAAACCAAAAAACGAACGCAGCGATTTAGGACTTCTGGAAAAACTTCATTTTGTGCTCGATAATAATTTCAAAAGGGTGAGTTATACCGAAGCGATTGAAATTTTGAAAAATTCGAAGCCTAACAAAAAGAAGAAATTCAACTATATCATCGAAGAATGGGGTGCCGATCTTCAAAGTGAACACGAACGCTTTTTGGTTGAAAAACACTTTAAGTCTCCGGTTATATTATTTGACTATCCGGCGAACATCAAGGCCTTCTATATGCGCCTAAATGAAGACGGAAAAACCGTTCGCGCAATGGATATCCTATTCCCAGGAATTGGAGAAATTGTAGGAGGTTCTCAAAGAGAAGAGCGTCTGGATGTGCTTAAAAATAAGATGGCCGCACTCGATATTGACGAAAAGGAATTATGGTGGTATCTCGACACCCGAAAATTCGGTACCTGCGTGCATAGCGGTTTCGGGCTTGGGTTTGAGCGTCTTGTACAATTCACCACCGGGATGGGCAATATTCGCGACGTGATCCCTTTCCCGAGATTCCCCGGCCACGCCGAATTTTAAAAATTGAAAATTACTGAAACCCATATTGTCCCTGCAGGCGTAGCTAACATACGGCTGCAGGAATATGCGGTTTCGATCTTCACCCACACCCCTACCCGAAGCGCCGTTAAAAAGGCGATTAAAAGGGGACAAATTCTGCTTGAGGGTGAGCCAGGCCAAACAGGAGACTGGATTGAGCCAGGCCAAACACTGCAATTTTGCGAACCCGAGATCACCAAAAAGATTTTTAAACTGGATTTAAAAGTAGTTTTCGAAGATGATTTCCTGGCTGTGGTTTTCAAACCCGAAGGAATTCCAAGCAGCGGAAATTATTTTAGAAGCCTTGAAAATGCGCTTGCTTATAATCTTAAGTCTACTTCAGCCGAAGATGCTCTGCCATTTCCACAGGTTGTGCATCGACTCGACAAGCCCACCAGTGGCCTTGTAATTGCCGCCAAAACAGGAGCAGCTCTCAGAGGCCTAAATTCAGCTTTTGAAGCTAAAGAGATTGAAAAAACCTATTTTGCACTGGTAGAAGGAATAATATCAAATCGACAAATTATAAATAGGACTTTAGAAGGAAAAATCAGCGAAACCGGGCTTAAACCTCTGCTTAATTTTGTAGAAAATTCGGGCTTTCTAAGTCTGCTGGAATTGAATCCTAAAACCGGGAGAACCCATCAACTAAGAAAACACCTGTCTGGTTTAGGCCATCCCATTCTGGGTGATCTGGAATACGGAAGCCGGCAGTTTGATTATGAGAAAAAACCCGGAATTTTTCTAACTGCTTCAGCATTAAAATTTCATCACCCCATTACTTCAGAAGTGATAAATTTAAGCGCGGGGCTTCCGAGGAAATTCAGAAAATTTAAGGCTTTAAGCCATTTGGCTTAACAAAAATTTACCACAAAGCAGGCTTGTGCCAAACACGAATTCGCAGGGTTTTTGCTTATTTTTGTAGGTATAGAAAGTGACTTATGCTAAAACAGCAATTAAATTTAAAATTATCTCAAAAGCTATCTCCGCAGCAAATTCAGCTTATGAAGCTTATTCAATTGCCTACCCAGGCATTTGAACAGCGCATCAAGCAGGAGCTGGAGGACAATCCTGCTCTGGATGATAAACGCGAAGAGACCAAGGATGAATTTGATGATGATTACGCATCTACAGAAGTAGAAGATGATGACTATGGCAATGAAACTATAGAAACCGAGATCGATGTAGATGAATACCTGAGCGATGACGAAATTCCAAGTTACAGGCTACAGGCAAATAATTACAGTGCCGACGATGATGAGAAAACCGTGCCTTATGCTGCCGGAATCTCCTTTACTCAGCATTTAAAAACCCAGCTAAGCACTTTAAGAACTAACGAAACCGAAGAGGAAATCGCCAATTTCCTTGTAGGCAGTATAGACGAAAGCGGATATTTAAGAAGAGAATTGCAGGATGTGGTAGATGATCTTGCATTTACTCAAAATGTATATACCGATGAGGCTACAGTAGAAAAGGTTTTGAAGAAAGTTCAGGAACTAGACCCTGCCGGGGTGGGCGCCAGAAGTCTTCAGGAGTGTTTGCTGTTGCAGCTTAAACGCAAAGAACCTACCCAGGCTGTAGAACTGGCCTATGATATACTGGATCGGTCTTTTGATCAATTCAGTAAGAAACATTATTCCAAACTCCTAAGCCGCCACGATATCTCTGAAGATGAGCTCAGGGCAGCTATAGAAGTGATCGAACATCTCAATCCTAAACCCGGGGGAGCCTACTCGGGCAGCACCAGAATTGTAGAACACGTAATCCCCGATTTCACCATCAAAATCGTAGATGGAGAGCTCGAGCTTAGTTTAAATGGTCGAAATGCGCCACAAATGCATATTTCACGGGATTACAGCGATATGCTAAAAGGCTACAAGGAATCGAAAGAAAAAACAAAAGCGCAGAAAGATGCGGTGATGTTTATAAAGCAAAAACTCGATGCCGCTAAATGGTTTATAGACGCGATTAAACAGCGCCAACAAACCCTTATGGTAACGATGAGCGCCATTATGAATTACCAGAAAGAATATTTTCTTACCGGCGATGAGCGTAATTTACGGCCAATGATTTTAAAGGATATAGCCGACGAAATCGAGATGGACGTTTCTACCGTTTCCCGGGTTGCCAACAGCAAATATGTAGACACGCCCTATGGCACCAAATTGATCAAAGACTTCTTCTCTGAATCGATGAAAAACGATCAGGGAGAAGATGTTTCTACCAGGGAGATTAAAAAAATCCTTGAAATGTCTATCGAGGAGGAAGATAAAAGAAAGCCTCTCACAGATGAAAAGCTGGCAAAAGTGCTCAAGTCTAAAGGTTATCCCATAGCGCGCCGTACCGTTGCTAAATACCGGGAGCAGCTGGACATTCCGGTGGCTCGTTTACGCAAGGAGATTTAATGGGGTTTTTGCTGAAAATCGCTTCCTATATATTTCATCCCCTATGGATGCCATTTGCCGGCAGCCTGCTTTATTTCGTGTTAACTCCCAGGTTTTTCCCTGTAGGGGTGATTCAGGCGAAGCTTCTGGCGATTGCCATCATCACCTTATTTATTCCCATTGTTTTCTATTTTCTGCTGAAAAACCTCGGAAAGGTAAGCACGGTTTTTCTCAGTGAAGTTTCTGAGCGAAAATGGCCGCTATTTTTCTTCATTCTGCTGGTATTGATGGTGCTGAAGCAAATCCTGAACCTTTATAACTACCCAGCTTTATATTATTATTTTGTAGGTATCCTGTTCTCTTCGTTAACCTGCCTTATTCTGGTTTATCTAAGGTTTAAGGTGAGTTTGCATATGGTTGGGCTAACGGGCTTCACGGTCTTTTTGCTCGCGTTAAGCATTTATTACCGTATAAATTTAGTGGCCACCATCGCATTTTTGGTAATGGCCCTGGGTTTAACCGCCTCTTCCAGGTTACACCTGAAAGCCCACACCGGCACAGAGTTGATTTTTGGCTTTTTTATAGGCCTTCTTCCGCAAATTATAGTTTTAAATTTCTGGCTATAAAATATAGAACATCAACCCGATTCTAAGGGGAGAGATATTAATTTGTTGGTCGTTGAGGGTGCCTTCAGCAAAAAGCGGAATTAAGTTATAATAAAAGTGAAAATTGAAGGTATTATACCCAAAGGTAAAAGTAGCTCCCAACCTGAATTTCTCCAATTCAGGAACATCGTTCTGGATCACCTGATTAAAGGGGTCGGTTTGCTTGAAATTAGACTTAAAATAGTAGATATAGCCGGGTTTGAGACCTGCATATATTCTCCAGAATTTATAGCTCTGAGGCGTGGAGGTTCGCCATCTAAATTCCAGTGGCACTTCCAGCATTTGAAAAGAAAATCTGTTGGTAGCATAATCCAGATCCCTTCCCAGGGCCCGAAATATGGTTTCTCCGTTGTTCTCCTGACCTATAAACAGATTTTGACCATAGGTGTTAAGCGTCCAGCCAAGGCCAATTCCAACAGCGATATTTCTTCTCTCGTTTACCGGAAAGTCTCTAACAAAACCACCTGTAAATCCGCCTGAAAAGCCAGATTGTGAAATCGCATCGGGTTTATTGGTAAGTATATTATAGGTTAACCCAAGGTAAAACTGATCTTCCCTGTATTTATTATCTATTGTAAAAGGTACGGTATCGGGAATCACCCCGGCCTGTTCTTTTTCATCCTGAGCAAAAATCAAACTAGAAAAAAGCAGGAAAAAACCACTAAAAATAAGAAGCTGTTGTTTCATAGAATTCAGCTTTATTGCTGAGGTTTAAATATAAAAAAACATCCGGTCTAAAAATAGAACCGGATGTTTTTAAAAGTAATGTGTAATAAAAAGTTTATTCTACATTTTGCCCTGCATCACCTTGTATAGTGGTATAGTTAATCTTAAGAGCTTCAGCTTTTCTAAGTTCCTGCTTAATATCAGACACAAGTCCCATATTGGTTTCCTTATCTACTTTAAGCGCAGTAGTAAGGTAAGGAATTAGCTCTTCTCTTTTAGACTCGCGCTCAGTAAAGATAAACTGCTGCACTTCGTCAACGCTGGCAAATTTATCGTTTAACTGAATCCTGGCCTCGGTACCAAAACGCTGTTGGTATCTTTGACTGGGTTTCCCTGCATAGATGTACATCACCAAATCCTTTTTGTCGAGTTTTTCAACCTGATCTGCAAAAGGAAGACGGTTTTCAACCATCAGGGTATTTTGACGCATAACCGTAGCCACCATAAAGAAGAATAGAAGCATAAATACGATATCTGGCAAAGAGGCGGTATTCACCGCAGGCAAATCTCCAGATTTCTTCTTTTTAAATTTAGACATAATCGGTCTTTTTAATTTTTGTTAATGAAAAGGATTAGCTTCTTGGCTCGGCTTCTGAAAGCTTCTGCGGAATCATCGTTTTGATTACCTCCACCTGTTCTTTCAAAGTTTCCTTATTACCTGTGTATCGCGGATCCTTAAGATCGGCTTCCATTTGCATATAAGATTTACCAAACAATCGCTGAGCTTCTCTATCTCTTAATTCATTGTAAGCCGCAACCAGTTCGTTTTGAACTGCTATGTAGGTTCCATACTCGGTACCACGGTTATTTACAAGGGAGATAATTGCTTTCTCCGGATTAACCGATGAACTTGGATCCCCAGGTCCCTGGCAAAAATCACAGGCCTCATCTCCGGTACCTCCCCCATTATCAAGAAATTCGAATGCTGCCTGACGCAGGTCATCGATTTCCATCTCTTCATCTTCAACCAGCAGCTGGTTGTTACTATTAATTAAAACAGTAAAAATGTTTCGCTGCTTGATCACCGGCGGCTCCTGATCTTCAGGTTGCCATGGCGGTAGCTTCCTGCTAATTCCGCTATCTGTCTCGATGGTTGTGGTTACCAAGAAGAAGATTAAAAGCAGGAAGGCAATATCGGCCATCGAGCCGGCATTAACTTCTGGTGCTGATCTTCTAGCCATAATTACTTAATTAGTTTTCTAATTCCTGAAAGTACCATTGCAAGGATAGCGATCCCGGCAAGGATATAGAAGGTTACAAGTCCTGCTCCTACCCAGTGTGAACCACTGGCCGATAGCGTTCCGCCATCTTTAAGCTGTACCTCGCTACCATCGGTCACCAAATAGGCGATAGCGATAATCAACAAGAAGGCACCTACCGAAATTAGCGTGTTTTTGATATTTCCTCTAAATAGGCCTTTTATCACGAAGAATACTACCAGCAATATTACCACGGCCATAACCAGGTATGCCAGGAACATTATTGGAGCCAGAACCGAGTTCTGAACATCTCCAGAGGCCTCTATGGCATCGTCACCGGTGTAAACGATCCTACCCAAAAGGATTAGACCCAACACACCTATAACAATGGCAAGATATTTTAAAATCTTATGTATAGTCATAATCTAAGTTAAGTCTAATTATATTCTTTTTTTGTTTTTGTAGTCTACAAGCATATCGATTAGAAGGATAGAAGCATCTTCCATATCGTTAACGATGCTATCGATCTTAGCGATGATATAGTTGTAGAAAATCTGAAGGATAATAGCCACGATCAAACCAAATACTGTGGTAAGAAGTGCTACTTTAATACCTCCTGCAACAAGTGAAGGCTGCATATCTCCGGCGGCTTCAATTCTATCGAAGGCCTGAATCATACCAATTACCGTTCCCATGAAACCAAGCATTGGTGCAAGAGCGATAAACAGTGATACCCAGGATACATTCTTCTCAAGCTGTCCCATTTGAACCCCACCATAAGCAACAACTGCTTTTTCTGCAGCTTCAATGCTTTCATCGGCACGGTCCAGACCCTGGTAGTAAATAGAAGCTACGGGGCCACGGGTGTTACGACATACTTCTTTAGCGGCTTCAACTCCACCACTATTTAGTGCGTCTTCTACGTCCTGAGCAAGTTTTTTGGTATTGGTAGTAGAAAGGTTAAGGAAGATAATTCTTTCAATCGCAATGGCTAAACCAAGAATTAAACACAAAAGAACGATCCCCATAAACCCGGGACCACCTTCAATGAAACGTTTCTTTAATTCCTGATGAAAGCCCAGAGTTTCTTCTTCTTCCATCTCATCACCAGCGACAGTGTCCTGATCCTGCACAAAGGTCATTATATCACCCGGGAAATTTACACTATTGGCCGCATTCAGGTTTCCGGCACCTAGCACCATAACCGCGGCGATTACCAAAATAGAAAATAATCTTTTCATTACTGTTTGTCTTAATTTAATTAGTTAAAGGGTTTAAAGATATAAAAATAAAGTTTTAATAAAAATATAATAAAAAATGCAGAGAGGAAGGGATTCGAACCCTCGATACCCTTTTGGGGTATACACACTTTCCAGGCGTGCGCCTTCGACCACTCGGCCACCTCTCTATTTTTTCATTTTTTTAACGGTTGGCCAAATAACAAAAAAAAATAATTACCATCAAAAATGAGGCGTTAATTTTACAACATTTCACCCCTTAATGACGTTTCATAGATGGTTTTAAAGACTTTTGGAGATAAATCCTTGTCTAAAAGATACATCATTTTAGCCACTGCGGCTTCAGTTGTGATATCTTTTCCTGAGACCACTCCAATACGTTTTAAATCCACACTGGTTTCATATTGACCCATAACCACGCTGCCTGCAACGCATTGCGTCACATTTACGATCATTAGGCCATTATCGATATATTCTTTCAGCAAATCTACAAACCAGGCATCACTAGGTGCATTCCCGCTGCCATAGGTTTCCAAAATCACTCCTTTTAGGCCGGGTTTACTCAATACATGTCTTACCGAAGATTCTGTAATTCCCGGAAACATCTTTAAAATCAACACTTCATCGTTAAACCCGGTATGCAGCTTGGTGCGCTGTCTTCTGTTAGGTTTCCACAAAGCCTGATGATTTATCGACAAATACACCCCCGATTCGGCCAGCGGCGGATGATTCATCGAGGCAAAGGCCTGAAAATGTTCTGCATTGATCTTGGTGGTACGATTGGCCCGATAGAGTTTGTATTCAAAGTATAAACCTACTTCAGAGATTACCGGTTTTCCGTTTTTCTGCAATCCGGCGATTTGTATACTGGTAATAAGATTTTCTTTGGCATCGGTGCGCAAATCTCCAATGGGTAGTTGTGAACCCGTAAAAATTACCGGTTTGGTTAAATTTTCGAACATAAAACTAATTGCCGATGCAGTATAAGACATGGTATCACTACCGTGCAACACCACAAAACCATCGAAATCTTCAAATTTTTCGTTTATGATTTTACCTATTTGAATCCATCCCGCCGGATTCATATTCGAACTATCTATAGGATTTTCAAAACTTAAAGTCGTGATCTCGTGTTCCAGAATTTTTAATTCGGGAATATTTTGAAGCAATTCATCAAAATTAAAGGCTTTTAAGGCACCGGTATCATAATCTTTAATCATACCAATAGTACCACCGGTATAGATGAGGAGAATTTTAGCCTTTTTGCTCATACAGCGCTTCTTTGTTAATCACGGGATTGGCATACATCAATAAATAGCTATTTAGCTCTAAAGAATTCTTTAAATCTACCCTGCGGCTAATTCTGCGCTCGAACTGCCTTTTTTCCTTATCGGTGTATTTCTCCTTATAAGTATCGCTGTTATTCAACAAATCACAGGCGATATAATTTGCGGGCCAGAGTTTATAGTTGTGATGAATTTCTTCATCGATTTTAGACGCTATTGCCTGCAGTTGTTCGTTTACCGAGTTACTCCCCTTTTCGGTTTCCTGCAACCATTCCTTACTTAAAACCTCTCCTGCACAAATATGTATTCGACCTTTATTACCCAGGGCTCCCTGCATAATTGAATTAAAATCTTCATTTGCCGATTTCACATAGGTTTCCTTCATTCGTTTGGCCATTAATTCTGGCATCTTCAACAAATCGGTAGGATCGAATTCATAAGAAATTGAAACGGGGACGATGCGCATTTCAGCAAAATAGTCGGTTAGGCTCAATTTTCCTTTTGCCATCGCCAGCATTTTCAAGACCCCCTGTTGGGTATGATCGCTTCCATCTTTGGTTCTGCCTTCACGTTGTGCCATCCAAACCGACCGATTCTCGTCGAAAAGAAGGTGTTTTATATATTCTGAAAGCACCATAGAACTGCGCAGCATTTCCCTGGGACTAAGGCCACGCTTCACTAAAAAGTTTCGATTAAGGCGTGACAAGGCCATTAAGAACGGTTTCTGAACCAAATTATCTCCAATGGCTGAAGCCGTCATTATCAGGTTCTGCTCGAACAAACTGGTATTGAGCAAAGAAGTATCCAGGATGATATCTCTATGATTGGAAATATAGAAATACGAGGTATTCGCATCTAAATTTTCAAAACCTTCGTAGGAAAGTCCGTCGCTGCTTTTTTCTAAAACTTTTAGAACACTGTTATAAATTACCTGGGTTTGAAAATCTCTTATAGATTTACACTTACAAACCAATTCTGTAATTTCCTCATAGGATTTATCGGGAAAAGTAAACTGCAGCAAGGCTTTTATCATGGGGTGTTTTACATACTCCTTTAGAGCCGGTTGCACCTCTTCATCCTTATAAAACCTTATATCTTCAAAATTTTGCACGTAAATTCAAATTATCTTAGCAAATGAACAAAATTTAATTCTAACCCGCTTTAAATCCTGAAAATATCTTTAGAATTTGCCGTGGTAATTCTGGCGATTTCTTCAATTTCCACGGAATAGATTTCGGCCAGCTTTTCAGCGATTTTATATAAATAAGCCGGCTCATTTCTTTTTCCTCTATAAGGTGCGGGAGCCAGATATGGGCCATCGGTTTCCAAAACAATATTTTCCAGCGGGATTTTATCGAGGTATTGATCTATTTTCCCGTTTTTAAAGGTCACCACTCCTCCAATGCCCAGTTTCATATTAAAAGACAGGGCGCGCTGGGCCTGCTCGTAAGTCCCGGTAAAACAGTGAAAAATTCCGAAGAGATTTTCATCATTTTCAGATTCAAGCACCTCAAAGACCTCATCGAATGCATCCCTGCAGTGAATTACAATTGGTAACTTATATTTCTTAGCCAGCTGAATTTGCCGCTTAAAAGCATCCTGCTGAATCGCTAAAGTGCTTTTATCCCAATAAAGATCGATACCAATCTCCCCCACTGCGCAAAATTTTCGTTTGGAAAATTCTTTTTCTACAAAGCTGAGTTCTTCCTCATAGTTTTCTTTCACGTGAGTGGGATGCAGCCCCATCATAAGAAAAACCTTATCAGGATAGTTTTTTTCGAGCTTATACATAGCAGGGACGTAAGCAGAATCTATAGCCGGTATAAAAAACCTGCGAATATCATTATCTAAGGCCTGCATGATAAGGTGTTCCCTATCCTGGTCAAAATCTTCACTATATAAATGTATGTGAGTATCGGTTAAAGTCATAAAGGCAAAAATAATTTATTTTGAAGACCTATCTTTGTGAAAAAACCAGGAATGTCTTCACTAAAAAAATTGCTTAAAGAAAAAGGTTTCCACCGCATCAAATTAAAGGTTACCAAAACCAACCACCTCGAATTGGTGGCGAAAATAAACAATATTGAAGGGAATTTTATTCTTGACACCGGGGCCTCCAGTACCTGTGTGGGAATGGAAGCCGTGAAACACTTCGATCTCTTACCAGAAGACAGCGACATAAAAGCGGCCGGGGCCGGGGCTACCAATATGCTTACCCAGGTAGCGCTGAAAAACAAAATTGAAATTAAAGGCTGGAAAAAGAAAAAAATAGACCTGGTGCTTTTTGATCTTCGCCATGTAAATGAAGCTTTAATTCAACATGATGCCGAAAAAGTTCACGGCATTATAGGCGCAGACCTTCTCAACAAGGGAAAAGCGGTGATAGATTATAAGAACAAAGCACTTTATTTAAAATAAGGGGAAAATCCCCCCTTACCTCGCAAGCTTGTAATTTGTAGTTTTGGTCCTCTTGATTAATGTTAGACCAATGATGAAACAAAACTACCTCCCAATATGGATTCAGATTCTATTGATTCTGTCTGTGGTTGGAGTTTTGTTTCTCAATATTATTAATCTATTCTTGTTTTAGTTTGTTTTAGTGAAGGGTATTCGAATTAGACCATCTTTGAAATTTCAGGATGGTCTTTTTTTCTGAATCAGGTTCATTCCAAATCAAAAACTTCTAGCCTGTTAAGTTTATTTCTGAATATGCTCCAATAAAAAAGGCAGCCGATTAAATCAGCTGCCCTCATATCTTGTGAACTTTATATTTTTTAAAGTTCTAAAGCGCGTTTTACATCATTGTCCATTAGAAGTTCTTCAGGATTTTCAAGCGCTTCTTTAATCGCTACTAAAAATCCTACTGATTCTTTCCCATCGATAATTCTGTGGTCATAAGACAGGGCCACATACATAATTGGGCGAATTTCTACGTGCCCATCTATAGCTACTGGTCTTTCGACAATATTATGCATTCCAAGAATAGCACTTTGAGGCGGGTTGATAATTGGAGTCGACAACATAGAACCAAATACTCCACCGTTGGTGATGGTAAAAGTACCGCCGGTCATTTCATCTACGGTGATCTCACCATCTCTGGCACGTAAGGCCAATCGCTTCACCTCGTCTTCAACTCCTCTGAAACTAAGATTTTCAGCATTACGAATTACAGGTACCATTAATCCTTTTGGACCAGATACTGCAATACTGATATCCTTATAATCGTAGGTAATTTGGTGATCGCCGTCTATCATTGAGTTTACATCGGGATAAAGATCAAGGGCACGAACCACTGCAAGAGTGAAGAACGACATAAACCCAAGGCTCACACCGTGTTTATCTTTAAACTCCTCTTTATATTTCTTTCTAAGCGCGAAAATCGGGGACATATCTACCTCATTGAAGGTGGTCAACATCGCGGTATCATTTTTCGCAGAAACCAGTCTTTGCGCCACTTTTCGGCGAAGCATAGACATTTTCTTCTTGCTTTCTCCACGTTTTCCGGTTCCCGGTGTACCCATAGAAGCTTTAGCCTGCACAGCATCTTCTTTGGTAATTCTACCATCACGACCGCTGCCTTTCACATCTTTTGAATCCACGCCTTTTTCATCAAGAATCTTTTTAGCTGCCGGTGAAGGAGAACCCTTGGCATAGCTATCCTGATTTTGAGAAGGAGTAGATGATTTTGAAGGAGTTTCGGTTTTGGCCTCAGCTTTGTCCTTAGGTTCTTCTTTTTTCTCCTCTTTCTTTTCTGATTTTCCTTCGGGTTTTGCAGCATCGGTATCGATAAGACAAACCACCTCGCCTACAGCAACCGCGTCACCTTCTTCGGCTTTAAGGGTAATGATTCCGCTGGCTTCAGCAGGTAATTCCAGGGTTGCTTTATCGCTATCTACCTCGGCAATCGCCTGATCTTTTTCAACGTAATCCCCGTCTTCTACCAGCCATTGAGCGATTTCAACTTCGGTTATGGATTCCCCTGGGGATGGAACTTTCATTTCTAAGGCCATAATCTCTATTTTTATTATTGGTCTCTGCCAGAGCAGAAATGTTTTAAAATTATTCTTTTTTTATTATTTATTGTCTTCAGCAAGATTTTTATCGAAAACCTCGGCAATTACCCTGTCGTGCCGTTTTCTAAATCTTACGGCACTACCTGCAGCCGGGGAGCCGTAAAATTTACGGCTACATACCCTAAAGTTTCGGGATTCAGGGAAATGAAGCAGCATATGCCCGTAAGCTCCCATATTTCTGGGTTCTTCCTGGGCCCAAACCACATCTTCTGCCTTGTTATATTTTTCGATAATTTCTTTCATTTCTGAAGTTGGCAACGGGAATAATTGCTCTATTCTCACCAGAGCTACATCTTCCCTATTATCCTTTTCCCTCTGCTCAAGTAAATCGTAATAGAATTTCCCGGTACAGAACACCAGGGATTTAACTTTTGAAGCTTCAGCATTATCGGTATCCAGCACAGGTTTAAAGCTACCTTCAGCAAATTCTTCTTTGGTTGAAATCACTTTTGGGTGTCTCAATAAACTCTTTGGAGTAAAGATGATAAGTGGCTTCCTGAAGTTGGCCTTCATTTGCTTTCTCAACAAATGGAACATGTTTGCCGGAGTAGTAACATCGGCCACATACATATTATCGGTCGCACAAAGCTGAAGAAAACGCTCCATTCTTCCTGAAGAGTGCTCTGCCCCCTGGCCTTCATAGCCGTGTGGCAGGAACATTACCAATCCGTTTTGAAGTTTCCATTTATCTTCGGCAGCCGAGATATATTGATCTATCATAATTTGAGCCCCGTTCACGAAATCACCAAACTGGGCTTCCCAAATTGTAAGTGTTTTAGGGCTTGCCATCGCATAGCCATAATCGAAACCTACCACTCCATATTCTGAAAGCAACGAATTATAAACAAAAATATCACCGTCTCTGTCTGGTATATTATTATGTAAGATGATCTCTTCTTCGCTGTCTTCAACTTTTACAATAGCGTGACGGTGAGAGAAAGTACCTCTTTCACTATCCTGCCCGCTAATTCTAATATTATAACCTTCGGTTAAAAGCGAGCCGTAAGCCAGGTGCTCGGCCATAGACCAGTCTAGCTTATTGTCTTCAAAGTACATTTTCTTTCTTCCTTCGATAAGTCTAACGATCTTACGTAGAAATTTTTTATCCTCTGGAAGCTGGGAAACAGCTTCGGCTACTTTGTCAAGCTTTTCAAGCGGAAATGTAGTATCTACAGCCTCCATCATTTTATCTTCGGCAACAGAATCGAAACCTTCCCACTCATCGGCCATAAAAGGAGTGATCTTAGTGGTTTCTTCTTTACGGGAATCTTCAAGATTTTCCTCTAATTCAGCCTTATAATCGGCTTCCAGCTTTTTAAGATATTCATCGTCTATAATGCCTGAGGCTTTCAGTTTTTCAGCATAGATATCCCTGGCATTTTTATGTTTGGCAATAGCCTTGTAGAGCTTAGGCTGGGTAAACCTTGGCTCATCTCCTTCATTATGTCCGTATTTTCTATACCCCAATAGATCTATAAATACATCTCTTTTGAATTGCATTCTAAACTCAAGAGCGAATAATGTGGCGTGTACCACCGCTTCGGCGTCATCGGCATTTACGTGAAGTACGGGAGACAGGGTAACTTTAGCCACATCGGTACAATAAGTAGACGAACGCGCATCAAGATAGTTGGTAGTGAAACCTATCTGGTTATTTACTACAATATGAATTGTTCCGCCGGTGCCGTAGCCTTCAAGTTGTGCCATTTGCACTACCTCATAAACCACACCCTGGCCGGCGATAGCCGCATCTCCGTGTACCAGGATAGGTAGTACTTTGCTGTTATCGCGCTGGTATCTTCTGTCCTGTTTGGCACGTGCGATTCCTTCAACCACAGGCCCCACCGTTTCCAGGTGAGAAGGGTTGGGAGCTATATTTATATTGATTCCATTTCCGTTATCGGTAATGCGACAGGAAGTCCATCCAAGATGATATTTCACATCCCCGTCAAAAATATCCTGCTCATAATCCTTGCCATCGAATTCACTAAAAATGTCCTTGGCACTTTTCCCAAAAATATTGGTTAAGGTATTCAACCGGCCTCGGTGTGCCATTCCCATCACGAATTCTTTAACGCCTTTTTCAGCAGCTTTTTCTATAAGCGCATCGAGAGCAGGAATTAAACTTTCCCCGCCTTCTAATGAAAAACGTTTTTGCCCTACATATTTGGTATGCAGAAAGCTTTCAAACGAAACCGCTTCATTTAACTTTTTGAGAATTTGTTTTTTCCCCTCATTATCGAAAGAAGGCTGATTTTCGTTGACATTAAGTTTTTGCTGAAACCATTCGATCTCTTCAGGCTTACGAATAAACATATATTCGATCCCAATACTCTTACAGTACACATTCTTAAGATGCTCAACAATTCGTTTAAGCGGGCTTGGTCCAATACCTAAAAGTTCGCCGGCATTAAAAACAGTGTCAAGATCGGCATCAGAAAGGCCAAAATTTTCTAAATCGAGGGTTGGGGTATATTTTCTTCGCTCTCTTACCGGGTTGGTTTGAGTGAACAGGTGCCCGCGGGTGCGGTACCCGTCTATAAGTCGAATTACCTGAAATTCCTTAACTACAAAATCGGGAATTTCTCCTTCTTTAAATTCTACAGGTGCTTCCTGAAGAGTTTCGGGGGAAACCCCGTTATGTTCCATTCCAAAATCAAAACCCTGAAAAAAAGCCCTCCAACTGGGCTCTACACTATCGGGGTATTTTAAGTACTGGTCGTATAGGTCGGCAAAATATGCGGTATGTGCGGCATTTAGAAATGAGAATCTATCCATAGGTGGAAGCTAATGTGTCTTTTTAATACAAAACACAGCAAAAATACAATTTTTGATAAAAACAGGCCTTAGCGAACTATATATTTATCCTATGGATTATAAGAAATTTAACAGCTCTAATCTGGTTTTAATTAGGGATAAATCACTAACAGTTTAGAATGCCTGAAAATATTAAGATGGAGACCAGGAGCTTAAAAAATGGCTTTTGAAATTAAACCTGCCGGTTCATTAAGCTCATTCCGAAATTTCGAAGAGGTTCTTTTCTCTTTTCATCAACCTCAATTTCGTCCAGAACTTTAAAAGCTTTTTCTGTGTATTTTTCAATCTCCTGCCGGGTGAGTTCGGCAGCCCCGCTCCGGTCAAAAATCTGTTTTACCGCATCGATCTTTCCCGAGTTCTCTATAGGGCTAATGCTATATAAATGTTCCAGCTGCCGGGCTTCTCTTTTGCCTGAAGTTTCCAATGCTTTTAGATACAGGAAGGTTTTTTTGTTTTCGATAATATCCCCTCCCAGTTGTTTGCCGAAACTTTCGGGATCACCAAAGGCATCCAAATAGTCATCCTGAAGCTGAAAAGCTATCCCAAGCAGGCGGCCATATTCATAAAAAGCTTCCTGGCAGGCCTCAATGGCCCCGGCTACGATGGCGCCCATCTGCAAAGAGGCACCCACCAAAACCGCGGTTTTATACTCGATCATTTTTAGGTAATCTTCTATACTTACATCTTCCCGGGTTTCAAAATCCATATCATATTGCTGACCCTCACATACCTGGATCGCGGTGCGGCTAAACAATTTTGCCAATTGCTTAAAAGTATCGCCTTCGTAATTTTCAAAAAGCTGGTAAGCATTAATGAGCATAGCATCACCCGATAAGATCCCCGTATTGATATCCCATTTCTCGTGTACGGTTTGCTTTCCTCTTCTTAAGGGAGCATCATCCATTATATCGTCGTGTACCAGGGAGAAATTGTGAAAAATTTCAATGGCCAGAGCGGCATCCATAGCTTTATGATGGTCTGCCCCTAAAATATCGGCTGCCATTAAAACCAATACCGGCCTTAGACGCTTACCCCCCAGCCCTAAAATGTACTGCATGGGTTCATACAGATTCCTCGGTTCCTTTAAGGAATTATGGTTCTCAAGATATTCAGAAAAAGCTTCCCTATACTGTGATACAGACAACATGTAAAAAATTTTTGTGCTAAAATACCATAATTGGGCGGTTTACAAATTTTGCCCTAAAGTTAATTTTTTGGAAATCTTCGGAAACTTTTGTTGCTTGATAAGTTTCCAGGACGTACTTTTGCCGAAATTTTCAAAGCAGGTGAGAGAACAAATTATAGCCACGGCGATAGATATGTTTTTGGAGGAAGGTTTCAAAACGGTTACGATGGACGATATTGCGCAAAAAATGGCCATTTCGAAAAAAACCATCTATGCCCATTTTTCCACCAAAACCAAACTAATCGAAGCCAGTGTAAACCAAATTATAGCCGATATTACCGAAGGCATACAATTAATGCAGGACAGCAAGTACAATGCTATAGAAGAGATTTTCCAGATGAAAAAATACACGATGGAAATTCTAAAAAACGAACAATCGGCGCCCCAGTTTCAACTGAAGAAATATTACCCCAAAATTTACGTGCAAACCCGTAAACGCCAGTTCGAAATAATGCAGCAATTTGTGACCAGTAATTTGGAGAGCGGGATTACCAGTGGGCATTATCGCAGTAATTTACCCATATCTTTTATAAGTCGCATTCACTTTGCCGGAATGCTCGCCATAAAAGACCTGGATCTTTTTCCGCAGGAAGAATACAGCACCGCAAAATTGCTTCAGTATTATCTGGAATACCATCTAAATTCTATTTGCACAGAAAAAGGAAGGGAAGTATTAAATCAATATCAAACCAATTTCAAATAACATTTATGAGACTCAGCTTACTCATTATTATGATCTTTCCGGCCTTCCTGTTTTCACAGGAACCTCAGCCCCGAAGTTTTTCGCTGCAGGAGGCGCTGGAGTTTGGAATTCAGAATAATTTCAATTCTCAAATCGCAGAGAAAGACATAGATAAGGCCATAAAACAAAAATGGGAAATCATCGCCCAGGGCTTACCGCAACTTAGCGCCACGGGAGATTACCAACGCTATATCAAGCAACCGGTTACCCTTATCCCGGGTGAGATTGCAGGCGGCGAACCGGGGACTTTTGTGCCGGTGGTTTTTGGAACCAAACAAAACCTAAACGCCACAGCAACCTGGAATCAGCTTATTTTCGATGGCTCTTATATCGTTGGGGTGCAATCGGCACAAACGCTTTTGCAGATCTCTAAAAACGCCAAAACCAAGACAGCCCAGGAAGTTAAAAAAGCGATTATCAACGCATACGGAAATGTTTTGCTGGCCGAAGAAAGCGTTGAGATTCTCACCAAAAATCGCGACAACCTTCAGAAAACCTTCGACGAGACCCAAAAAATCTTTGAAAATGGTCTTACCGAAGAAGAAGATGTTGAACAATTGGAGATCACTCTCATTGGCCTGGAAAACAACCTTAACCGAAGCAGCAGAATGCGCGATATTGCCTATGAGATTCTAAATCTCAGCCTGGGCCTTCCCGTAGAAACGCCTCTTATTTTAACCGATGAATTAGAGACCATCACGATGCGCTATTTCGATCTTTCCCTGCTTGAAAAAGATATCAATGTAGAGGAAAATATAGATTATAGAATTGCTAAAAACTCGGCAGAATCGGCCGAAATTCAGGTGAAGTTGGAAAAATCGAAGGCTTTGCCCAGCTTAAGCGGATATTTAAATTATGGCGTGCAGGGTTTCAGCAATAGCTTTACTTTCTTCAATTCAGACCAGGATTATTTTGGACAGTCGGTTTTAGGGATTAGCCTTAATATTCCAATTTTTAGCAGTGGGATGCGAAGTGCCAGGACTCAGCAAAAAGAAATCGAATACGACCAGGCTATGCTGGAGCTGGAGCAAACCCGAAACGATGTGATTCGCCAAATCAATTCGGCCAGAACCGACTATGAATACAATCTCGAAAATTACCAGAACCTGCAGAAAAATCTGCAACTGGCCGAGCGTATTGAGCGAAAAAACCAGGTGAAATTTTTTGAAGGGATTGCCAGCAGTTTCGAATTGAGTGAAGCCCAACGCCAACTCTACAGCGCCCAGCAGGATTTGCTCCAGGCTATGCTCGATGTGATTACTTCAAAAGCAGAATTAGAAAATTTACTAGATACTTCAAAATATAACGATGAGAACCAAAAATAAAATTTCAGTAAAATTTATAAGTGCGATTTTATTAGTTGCCTTAAGCAGCAGTCTTTTTTCCTGCGGAAATAAAGAAAACCGTGAGCTGGAAGAGATAATTGAAACCGAAGATCTCGAACAAATAAGAGCCGAAAAAGCCAGACTTGGCCAGCAACAAAGTGAGCTTAGCGCCAAAATCGACCAGTTAGACGAGGCGATTAAAAGACTGGACAAATCCCGCCGCCTGGATCTGGTAACCACGATGACTTTAAAAGACACCGTCTTTAAACATTATGCTGAAGTTCAGGGAGACGTTACTACCGATGAGAATATTCTAATCTATCCCGAATTTTCAGGAATTCTTAGTCAGTTAAATGTTAGAGAAGGCCAGCAGGTGCAACGCGGGCAGGTTTTAGCCCGAATCGACGACGGCGGACTTTCAAGCGAACTCGCCCAATTGGAAGCCAGAGCTACTTTGGCAAAAACCACTTTTGAAAGACAGGAAAGGCTCTGGA
The DNA here is from genome assembly GCF_054121495.1 of Salegentibacter haimaensis. Lineage (NCBI taxonomy): Bacteria > Pseudomonadati > Bacteroidota > Flavobacteriia > Flavobacteriales > Flavobacteriaceae > Salegentibacter > Salegentibacter haimaensis. Next base: position 9,069 of record NZ_JBSYGH010000014.1, on the reverse strand, counting down.
ATCAAAATATTGGTTCTGAGATTCAATACCTGGAAGCCAAAACCAATTATGAAGCGCTTCAAAATTCGGTAAACCAGTTAAAATCACAAATTTCGAAAACCGTGGTGAGGGCTCCGTTCAGCGGGGTGATAGACGAGGTGATAAGCGAAGAAGGCGAGGTAGTGAACCCCGGGCAAAATGCATTATTCAGGCTTATTAACCTTAATAATATGTATATAAGAGCTGCAGTACCCGAGTCATATCTCAATCAGATTGAAGTGGGGAGTGATGTGCAGATTGAATTGGCTTCCTCACGCAAGCGCTTTGATGGCAAGGTTAGGCAGGTTGGCAATTTCATCAATCCTAACAACCGCAGTTTTAATGTTCAAATCGATGTGCCTAAAGAAGCGGGAAATATTAAACCCAATCAAATAGCTACCATTCATCTCAATGATTATTCTGCAGAAAACAGCATCATAATTCCCGAAAACAGTTTGCTTACCAATGCCCTTGGAGAAAGCCTGGTTTATGTTCTTGAAATTTCAGAGAATGATGCTACGGGCACTGCTAAACAGGTACAGGTAGAAACAGGCTATAATTATGACGGTAAGGTGGAGATTCTTTCGGGTCTTGAGCCGGGACAGGAACTTATTGTAGAAGGAGCCAGAAACCTTAGAGACGGGCAGGAAGTACAAATAAGAAATTAAAATAATGAAATTAGATAGAGAATTTAAACTTTCTTCCTGGGCTATTAACAATAAGATGACGGTCTACGTGATTATGGCCATCATCATAATTGGAGGTCTAATGTCTTATTACAATATGCCCCGGGAGACCTTTCCCGAGGTAATTGAAACCAAGATCTATGTGAGCTCGGTAAACCCAGGGAACTCGGCCGAAGATGTCGAGAAATTTATTACTGAACCCCTCGAGGAAGAATTCAACAATATTGGTGGCGTAACCGAAATCACTTCAACTACCTTTCAGGATTACTCGATGGTGATTGTGGAGTTTGAAGAAGATGTAGATGCCGATGTCGCCAAACAAAAAGTAAAAGACAAGGTAGACCTGGTTAAGGCTGAAACCACCTGGCCTACGATGGACAATGGCGCCAAAGTAGAACCAAATGTTTTTGACCTCAACCTTTCAGAAGAAATGCCAATTCTGAATGTGAATCTTACCGGTGATTACACCGTTCAGCAATTAAAACAATATGCCGAATATCTTCAGGAACGAATAGAACTGCTGGGCGAGATCAAGGAAGCCAGTATTAGAGGTGCTGAAGATATGGAGGTTGAGATCGCCGTAGATGTCTATAAAATGACCGCCTCCCAGGTGAGTTTCGACGACATCATCAATTCGGTAAGAGGCGAAAATCGCACAATTTCGGGAGGAAATGTGATCTCGGGAGGAAGCCAGAAAAACATCAGGATTATTGGCGAGATCGAGGACCCTGCGGAACTTCAAAACGTCGTGGTAAAGCGTGATGAAGGCCTTATTTTCCTGAGAGATATTGCAAATATCAATTTCAGGGAAAAAGACCCTACCACCTTTGCCCGTGAATATGGAGACCCCGTGGTGATGCTGGACATCAAAAAACGCAGCGGCAGAAATATGATCGAGGCGGTAGACAAGATCAAGGAAATAATAAAAACCGAGCAGGAAGAATATTTGCCCGAAAGCCTTCATATAAGCCTTAGCAACGACCAGTCTACAGACACCCGAAATCAGGTTGATGATCTGGTAAACAACATCATCTTTGGGGTGATTTTGGTGGTTTTGGTGCTTATGTTCTTTTTAGGCTTTAGAAATGCGCTTTTTGTAGGAATCGCGATTCCGCTTTCTATGCTGCTTTCTTACATCATCCTTTCCAGTATGGGCTACACCTTAAACACTATGGTGCTTTTTGCCCTGGTAATGGGTCTTGGAATGCTGGTAGATAACGGAATTGTGGTGGTTGAGAATGTTTATAGCCTAATGGATGAGGGTATGCCCCGTCTAAAGGCAGCAAAACAAGGCCTTGGAGAAATAGCCTGGCCTATAATCGCTTCTACCGCCACTACCCTGGCCGCTTTCTTTCCTTTGGGATTATGGCCGGGAGTAATTGGGAAATTTATGGTGATTTTTCCCATAACTTTATCTATAGTTCTGGGCTCCTCTCTCTTTGTGGCTCTAATCATAAATTCGATGCTCACCTCGCAATTTATGCGCACAGAAGAAGAAGAATTCACCAAAAAACGCCTGATTAAAGTAAGCACCTATTTAGGAGTTTTCGGAATAATTCTACTCGTTCTGGGGTTTGCAATTTCGGCCGGGGTTTTTAGAGCAATAGGAAATATTCTTATTTTGGGCGCCATCCTTTTATGGCTTTATAAATATGTGCTTTCAAAAGGGGTAGATTTCTTTCAAACCCGGGCACTTAAGTGGATGGAAAATGTCTATGAGAAAACCTTAAAATTCGCTCTTAGAGGCAAGAAAGCCTATTTCTTTTTCTTCGGAACCCTGTTTCTTTTATTCGTTTCTTTTATTCTAATTGCCATCGTGCAGCCAAAGGTTTTGTTTTTCCCTGAAAATGAACCCAAGCAAATTATCACTTACATAGAGTATCCTCAGGGAACCGATATTGAAAAAACCAATGCGCTTACCAAAGAAGTGGAACAGCGTATTTATGAGGCAATTTCGAAATATGAAGATGAAGACGGTTATAACTTTATGGTAGAATCGGCTTTTTCTCAGGTGGGTGAAGGCGCCGGAAACCCGATGACCGACGGCGGCCAGTCTAATGAAATGCCACACCGGGCGAAAGTTACCCTTTCGATGCGCGAATTCAATGAACGGCGGGGCGTGGCAAGTAGCACCGTGCTTTCTGAAGTTCGCGAGGCAGTACAGGGCTTTCCCGGAGTGAGTATAATTGTAGAAAAAGATGCCGCAGGGCCACCTTCAGGTTATCCAATCAATATTGAAATTACCGGAGAAGATTACCAGGCAATGCTGGCCGAGGCAGAAAATATTAGGTCTTATATTCAGGATTTAAGCATTCCAGGGATTGAAGATCTCAATATAGACGTTAATAAAAGCAAACCCGAACTTGAAGTTAAAGTAGATCGCAGAAAAGCAGGGCAACTTGGCGTTTCTACCGGGGCCGTGGGTCAAACCTTAAGAAGGGCCATATATGGGGAAGAAATTTCAACCTTCAAACAAGGTGGAGAAGATTATGATATTATTGTAAGATTTCAGGAAGATTTCAGGTATAATCAAAGCGCTTTATTCAATCAACCTGTAACCTTCAGAGATCAAAATACGGGACAATTGGTGCAGGTACCTATTTCGGCAATGGTCACCACCAAACCGGCCTCCTCGTTCAGTTCTATAAAAAGAAAAAACCTGAAAAGGGTCATCACTATTTATTCCAACGTATTGCAGGGATATAATGGGAATGAGATCGTAGACCGACTCAAAACCGAATTGAAAAATTATGAGCTTCCGAAGGATTTAAATTTAAAATTTACCGGCGAACAGGAAGAACAGGAGAAAAACATGGCCTTTTTGATAAAGGCATTGCTTATCGCTTTAGGTGGGATTCTCTTGATCCTGGTTGCTCAGTTTAATTCGATATCAAAACCTGTGATTATCTTAATGGCGGTGATGCTTAGTTTGGTAGGGGTATTCTTCGGATTGATTATTTTCCAAATGGATTTCATCATAATTATGACGATGATGGGAATTATCTCCCTGGCGGGTATTGTGGTTAACAATGCCATTGTTTTGGTAGATTACACCCAGATTCTTATAGACCGAAAGAAAAAAGAAGTAGGGATAGACGATGATGAATTGTTAACCCGTGAACAGTATTTTGATTGTATAATTCGCGGAGGAAAATCCAGGTTACGACCGGTTTTACTTACGGCCATAACCACAGTGTTAGGTTTATTACCCCTGGCAGTAGGTTTAAATATAGATTTCTTCGGGCTATTTATAGATTATAATCCCCGAATTTACATTGGAGGAGATAACGTAATCTTTTGGGGGCCACTGGCCTGGACGGTGATTTTTGGTTTGATCTTCGCCACCTTCCTAACCTTAGTGGTGGTACCGGTTATGTTTTACCTGGTTAACCGCAATAAGGTTAATTTTGCCAATAAAATAGAAGAGCGGCGACGACAAAAATTAGCTGCCAAAGCCTAATAAAAAACCCCAAAGTGATTGCACTTCGGGGTTTTTTATTTAATATTTAGAATAGTTTTAATTTCTATCTACTACGGCATTTCCATCTTTCCAGGTATTAACCCCGGCAATTCGGTTATTGCTATAATCTACTTCGGTTAACTGGTCGCCGTTCCAAAAAAACCACTTACCAGTTTTTGCACCCAGGTAGTATTCTGCGAGGGCCTCCTTTTTACCGTTTTGATCATAAGAAACCCACTTCCCGTGGAGTTTTCCGTCCTTGTACGTTCCTTCCTGCCTAATACTTCCGTCTTCATAATAAAATGTTCCTTTTATCAATTCACCATCTTGTTCAAATTTAGGCTCGATTTGAGCCTGGGCTAAATTCAAGCCCCCCACAGCAATAATTGCTGTTAATAGTAATGTTTTGATCGTTTTCATAGCAGGATGTCATTAATCTTATCTTCACAAAGATAGCATTTTATTTACATTAATAAAATAATTAGGTAACATTAACTTAACATTGGAGATGTAAAATTCTTTATTTCAATAGGTTATTCTTATGTAAAATCCGAAATTTGTAAGCTTTAGTCACTCTTTTTATAGCTAATTGGTTAGGCAAAAGCCATTTTTACTTCTTACTTTTGCGCCTCTAATTAGTTAAGAAAAATATGTACAGAAGTCATACTGCCGGCGAGTTAAATGCCGCTCATATTACAAACGAGGTAACACTTTCTGGATGGGTTCAGAAAATAAGAGATAAAGGCTTTATGATTTGGGTAGACCTCCGGGATCGCTACGGAATTACCCAGCTGATTTTTGATGAAGAGCGCTCTTCCAAAGAACTTATGGAGCACGCCCGCGAGCTAGCCCGCGAATTTGTGATTCAGGTGAAAGGTGAGGTGATAGAAAGAGAATCAAAAAATCCAAATATTCCCACAGGAGAGATAGAAGTTTTGGTTGCTGAATTAACTATTCTAAACCGCTCGCTTACTCCTCCTTTTACTATTGAAGACGAAACCGATGGCGGCGAGGATCTAAGAATGAAATATCGCTATCTGGACATTCGCCGCAACCCGGTAAAAAATAAGCTGAAATTTCGCCATAAAGTAGGAATGGAGGTAAGAAATTACCTTTCTAACCAGGATTTTGTTGAAGTTGAAACCCCATATCTCATTAAATCCACGCCCGAAGGTGCCCGCGATTTTGTGGTGCCCAGCCGAATGAACGAAGGCCAGTTTTACGCCCTGCCGCAATCTCCTCAAACTTTTAAGCAGTTGCTTATGGTGGGCGGTTTGGATAAATATTTCCAGATCGTTAAATGTTTTAGAGACGAAGACCTGCGTGCCGATCGCCAGCCCGAATTCACCCAGATAGACTGCGAAATGACTTTCGTGGAACAGGAAGATATTCTAAACATTTTTGAAGGTTTAACCAGGCATCTTTTGAAAGAAATCAACGGGGTTGAAGTTGAAGAATTTCCAAGAATGACCTATGCCGAGGCGATGAAAAAGTATGGTAATGACAAACCCGATATTCGCTTTGGAATGGAGTTTGCCGAACTCGATGAACTTGCTAAAAATAAAGGTTTTAATGTTTTTGACCAGCAGGAATTAGTGGTTGGAATCGCTGTTCCCGGGGCTGCAAATTATACCCGTAAAGAAATAGATAAGCTAATCGCCTGGGTGAAACGCCCTCAAATTGGGGCTACCGGCCTGGTGTGGGCGAAATACAATGAAGATGGCAGCTTAAAATCTTCAGTAGATAAATTTTATTCTGAAGAAGATTTAAAAGCCTGGGCTAGTGCAACCTCAGCAAATCCCGGAGATCTAATTTTGGTAATGGCAGGAGATGCCAATAAAACCAGAACCCAGCTCAGCGCGCTTCGAATGCATCTTGGAAACGAACTCGGTCTAAGAAAAGCAGATGAATTTGCTCCGCTTTGGGTTGTAGATTTTCCACTGTTGGAATGGGACGAAGAAACCGCAAGGTATCACGCCATGCACCACCCTTTTACCTCGCCGAAGAAAGAGGACATTCCGCTTTTGGAAACCGAACCCGGGAAAGTACGTGCCAATGCCTATGACCTTGTGTTAAACGGAAACGAAATAGGCGGAGGTTCGATTAGAATCCACGATAAGGAAACTCAAAGTAAAATGTTTGATTTTCTTGGATTTACTCCTGAAGAAGCCAAAGCTCAATTCGGCTTTTTGATGGAAGCTTTCCAATACGGGGCTCCCCCCCACGGCGGAATAGCTTTTGGATTTGATAGATTGGTAGCGATCCTGGGCGGCCAGGAAAGCATTAGAGATTTTATCGCATTTCCAAAAAATAACGCGGGTAGAGATGTGATGATCGATGCTCCGGCAAAACTGGATGAAGCACAACTTAAAGAACTACATCTCAAGTTAAACCTATAAATCTTTCTAAATTGAAATAAGAAAATCCCGCCTTTGTGCGGGATTTTTTATCTTCACTCGCAAATTCAGAGACAGAGTGAAGAATTTCGCGAAATCTATTCCCGGCAAATTGATGGTCTGGACCAACGAGCATTTAAGCAATCAGCAATTCCTGATGATCTTAAGTGCCATTATTGGATTCCTGGCCGGTTTGGTGGCAGTGAGTATTAAAAACCTCACGCATTATATTCAGTTATTGCTGGAAGACGAATTTATCGTGAACTACCACAATGCCTTTTACTTCATCTTTCCGGTAATTGGTTTAGCGCTTACCCTGATTATTATAAAATTCGGCTTAAAAAAAGACATAGGAAACGGAATTCCTACAACCCTATACGCCATTTCCCAACGGCAGGGATTAATGCGAAAATTCCAATCTTATGCCTCGCTTTTAACAGCGCCGCTCACGGTTGGGTTTGGAGGGTCGGTAGGACTCGAGGCCCCTACCGTGGCAACCGGAGCCTCAATTAGCTCAAATCTCTCGCGGCTGTTTAAGATGAACCAGGCCTCGAGAACATTGCTTATAGGCTGCGCAGCCGCAGGAGCGATGAGTTCGCTATTTAAAGCGCCTATAGCAGCCATCATTTTCGCGATTGAAATTTTTAGCCTGGATCTAACCCTGGTTTCGATGATACCCCTGCTCCTGGCTTCGGTTTCAGCGATACTAACTTCCTATTTTTTCTTCGGAAATGATATTATTCTGCATTCCCAGCTTACCGACGAATTTCAGATTTCCGAAGTACCATTTTACATCTTATTAGGGGTGATCGCATCGGTTTGCTCAATTTATTTCACCAGAATTTACTTCTGGTTTAATAAGATGTTCGGCCGAATAAAATCGGCTTCAACCCGGCTTCTCATAGGGGGTTTTGGCCTGGGAATCCTCATCTTTTTTATTCCTCCTTTATATGGGGAAGGTTACGATGTAATCAATAATTTGTTGCAGGAAAATTATATGTATGCCCTGCAAACCAATTTATTCGATGAATTTCTCGATAATATTTGGGTAGTAGTCATTTTACTGGCAGGGTTGGTGATTTTTAAGATCGTAGCCACCTCCCTCACCCTGGGCGCAGGCGGAATTGGCGGAATTTTCGCCCCGGTGCTTTTTATGGGTAGTGCTATGGGGCATTGTTTTGCGCTTATCATAAATCATCTCGGGATATTAAAAAATCCGATTTCAGTCGGGAATTTTACACTGGTAGGTATGGCAGGGCTTATGGCCGGAATTATGCACGCGCCCTTAACCGCGATATTCCTCATCGCCGAACTCACCAGCGGTTATGAACTTTTTGTTCCCTTAATGATCACAGCTGCAATTTCATTTATGATAAGCAGCCAGTTTCAACCCCATTCGGTTTATACGATGGACCTGGCTTCACGCGGCGAACTCATCACGCATAATAAAGATCAAACCGTGCTCACTTTGCTCAATATTAGACAGGTGATTGAAAAGAATTTTGTTCCGCTTAAGATAGATATGAAATTAAGGGATGTAATTCACGAGGGAGTGATAAAATCCTCGCGAAATATCTTTCCGGTCTTAGATGAAAATGATAAATTCATGGGGATAATTTTGTTAGATGATATAAGGCCCATTATGTTCGATCAAAAAATGTATGATGAGGTAAAAGTGAGTGAAATTATGCAAAGAGCACCCGAATTGATCGACATCGAGAAAGACCCGATGAAGGAAATTATGCGGAAATTTCAGGAAAGCAATGCCTGGAACTTGCCGGTGGTACAGGATGGGAAGTACATAGGGTTTATCTCAAAATCGAAATTGCTCACGGCATACCGCCAAAAATTAATTGAAGTAACCGTTTAGATTATGAATTTAGTAATGAAAATTTTAGGAATTGGGATTCTTATCGCCATTGCTGTAGGTTTTTATCTACGTAGTACCGGCGATGTGATTTTAGGCGATCGCATCATAGGAATTGCTGTTTTAGCCACAGCTTTTATACTTATGCCCATATTTTTATATGTACGCTGGAAGGGAAAAAGGCTCAAAGACTACACTCTCACCAAGGAGAATATGGATCGCATGAAAGACCGCGGACTCGACTGAGCCTCAGCTTTTAAAAGCTTTTCAAAATAATTTTGAAATTATTAAGAAGACCTCAAAATTATATTCTTATGTTTGTACTTTATTAATTATTATTTTTTTACAATGGAAGGTACAGTTAAATTTTTCAACGAATCCAAAGGTTACGGATTCATTACTAACAGCGAAACCGGAAGAGACATTTTTGTTCACATTACCGGGCTTAATGGTGAAACCATTGCCGAGGGTGACCGTGTTGAGTATGTTGAAGTAGAAGGAAGAAAAGGTGTAAACGCGAGCGACGTTCGTGTGATCGAGTAATATATTCCTATTTCGAAAAATTAAGAGGCTGTCTGAAAAGGCAGTCTCTTTTTTATTGGAAATAATTCAGGATAGTATTATTTTCATGGTATGAAAGCT